>JAAUOQ010000063.1 GCA_012034795.1 Leptolyngbyaceae cyanobacterium CRU_2_3 | reverse complement strand
GGCAAGAGTGGATGAAAGTCCCTTTCCCGCTCTGGGAGAGAGATTTAGGGTGAGGGGGTTCGGAAAAGTTTGTACATCGCGTGCAATATACCAAGAAAAATAAGCAATGCCTGCAAAACCGTTTCATATGGGTTGGTTCACAAACTTCACGACAGATGAGTGGAATGACAAGCACAAAACCCTGAGAGAAACACTGAGAGAGTTTTGACTTGGAGTAATGACTTGGAGTAATGACTTGGAGCCAGAGGTAGTTTTGTGGGTGGAAACGAAGTCAAGCTCCCGACAATTCTACCGTAGCCACTACTGTCTGTAATGCATGTGCCATCTAGTCTTTTAAATTTTCCAGGGGCGACGACTTAATTTGCTCGTGCCATCTGGTCTTTTAAATTTTCCAGGGGCGACGGCTTAATTTGCTCTGTAGGCTTTCGGTGTCATGCCTGTAAGTTGGCGAAACTGTTTGCTCAAATGACTGTGACTGTTGAACCCACACATAAAGGCAATCTCCATAATCGATTGATCCGTTTGTTTCAACAACCGCTTTGCTTGTTCTATGCGTTGCTGGAGTAAATACTGGTAAGGAGTTGTACCGATCGCCTGCTTGAATTGATGACTGAAATGAAACTGACTCATCTCTAACAAAGCTGCTAAATCTGCAAGCTTGATGTCCTGATTCAAATGTTCGTGGATGTATTCCAGGACTTGTAGAAGCTGACGTTCAGGTAGACCCCCTGGGTAAATTGCAAAACGACGAGGATTGGTAGCCCCGTACTGTCTGAGCAAATGCACTGCCAAAACGTTGGACAAAGATTCGATATAAAGTCTGCTACCTGAATTTTGCTGTTGGAGTTCAGCAAGAAACAACATGCCGATCGCTTCAATTTGGGGATCACGAGTCCGAAATTCGGGCAGTAATTCCAATTGATCAGGATGCATTTCCAGCGCTTCTCTAGCAACACTTTGGATGAAACTAGATGCAATCCGAATCTGCAAATAGCGATCCTCTCCATCCCAACGGGCAAAAAATGACATCTTGGCAGGCGTGATAGAAATGTCGCCTTTCCCATACAAACTTGTATGAGTTTTGCCTCCCTTAACTTGGAGAAAGCGCACTGGGCGAGGAGCTAGCGACAGACAAATCGTGTGTTCATCGCTGTACTGAGTTCTTCCCTCCCCTGATGGGTGTTGGAATTGCTCGACCACAATATTTTCCCAGCCCTGAGCTTGACTCGACCAGAGAGGTAGACAGTTTGTTTCAAGCGGATGGGAGGTAGGAGCGTTCATCAGGCAAACCCCATTCGTTTATTTCCGATGGTATTGATTCATTTTTGATTGTATTTACTTTTAGTTCTCTCCTAGCGATTTATCTGAAAATTGACCCCAAGATTTTGATAGTGCCCCAGGAATCAGATAGCTGAGCCAAGGTTGTTTACCTAAACTGAAGTAGTGATTCATCAGGAGAAATTATGGCCCATCTATTACACATTGATTCCAGCCCGCGTGGTGAGCGATCGCACTCTCGCCGCATGACCCAAGAGTTCATTGAACAATGGCAACAAGCTCATCCTGGCGATACTGTGACTTATCGAGATGTGGGTCATTATCCGGTTCCCCATGTCGATGAATTGTGGGATTGCCGCTGCCTTTGCCCCCCCAGAACAACACACTCCTCAACTTCAGGAAGCCATTCGCATAAGCGATCAACTCGTAGATGAATTCTTAGCGGCTGATATTTATGTGATTGGCGTTCCCATGTATAACTTCAGTGTTCCCAGTACATTCAAGGCTTATATTGACCAAATTGTGCGGATAGGGCGAACCGTTGCGTTTGAATCCAGTAATTCGGCTAACGTTTTTAAACCGCTAGTCCTAGATAAGAAAATGTTTATTATCGGTGCGCGGGGGGATTCTGGTTTTCAACCGGGTGGGCGATACGAGAAGATGAACCATCATGATCCTTACTTGGCTACAGTTTTTGGATTTATGGGCATTACAGATATCACCTTTATTCACATTGAAAACGATGAGTATGGGGGGCAAAAATTAGCAGAGTCGATCGCAAACGCCCGTGCCAAAATTATGCAGTTAGTTGTCGTGTAAGACAGCGCAATACAGCTAAGGAGATTTCTGCAAAAGAAAATACCAAGCCAGCCAAGCAGATGGTTAACACAGTTCTAGTGACGATCGCATTCAATGTACCCCTGAATAATGCACTGGCGATCGTCAAACTCGACAGCCCTGAAGGTGCGAACCTATGGGCTAAATATCTGACCAACTGGACACTCTGGAATCACATTCGGACAATAGCGGCCTTAGCAGCGACGGCAGCCCTGACAATCGCGCTTTGTGATCGAGTGGCAAAATAGTTATCAGCATCAATTCGGTCCATTATGGCTCAACCCACGTTTAGAGCCGCCGCGTGATGACGCATGTGATCACCCATAAATGTGGCAATAAAGAAGTAGCTGTGATCGTAGCCATCCTGCATTCGCAAGGTAAGAGCCTGTCCCGATTCAGCGCAGGCTTTTTCAAATACATCGGGCAGGAGTTGTTCAGTCAGGTAGCGATCGCTCGTTCCCTGATCAATCAAAATGGCATCAGGACGAGGAGCAGCCCGCACTAGCTCACTGGCATCGTACTGCCGCCATTGTTGGCGATCGCTTCCCAAATAGTTAGAAAAGGCTTTTTGTCCCCACGGGCACTGCATCGGCGCGGCGATCGGGGCAAAGGCAGAAACCGAACGATACCGGTCAGGATTGCGTAGGGCACACACTAAGGCTCCATGTCCTCCCATAGAATGACCGAAGATGCCTTGGCGATCGGGCAAAACCGGGAACTGCCGTGCAATCAAGCCAGGCAACTCTTCTACTACATAGCGATACATCTGGTAGTGCGCCTGCCAGGGTTGTGCAGTGGCATCCACGTAAAATCCTGCGCCACTACCTAAGTCCCAATCCTCGTTTTCTCCAGAAATACCCGTATGGCGAGGACTGGTATCGGGCGCCACCAAGATCAAGCCATGCTGGGCAGCATATTGCTGTGCCCCTGCCTTAGCCATAAAGTTTTCTTCAGTGCAGGTTAAACCAGAGAGAAAGTATAGGACGGGGAGCGATCGCGTTTTGGCTTGCGGTGGCTGGTATACCGAAAACCGCATGTCGCCGTTGCAAGCTTGGGAAGGATGGCTATAAAACCCCATGAAACCGCCAAAGCAGAGGGTTTCGCTGATCAATTTTAGAGAAGCAGACATAGCAGAATCACGAGATTTCCAATTCATTGTAGAACTGTACAGTAACAGCCATTCCAAATTCAAAATTATATGAGCACACTTATATCCTGCGCCAAAACATGGCAGTCCATGCAGGAGCGCCGTTTATGTATCTTTTGTTTGGCAACAATCGCGCTATGCTGCTAGATACGGGTTCAACGGAGTTTGCTGAGTTCTTTCCGTTGCATAAAACAGTGGATCACTTGATCGATCAATGGTTAACTCAATATCCTCGGCAAATCTATCCGCTGATTGTTGCCCATACTCATTTACATCTCGATCACATTGAAGCAGACTCTCAATTTGTCGATCGCCCAGATACCGAAATTGTCAGGTTGAGTCTGGCTGAAACGCAAGAGTTTTATGGGTTTACTGATTGGCCCAATGAGACAGTTGAGTTTGACTTAGGGGGGCGTACTCTCAAAGTATTGTTACGCCAGTACATAAAGAAGCCGAAGTTTCAATAGCTCAGCTTCAAGCCGTGCGTGACGCTATTGATACCGTTGACTCTCGTTATGGAATCCACGTATTTAATGACTTTATTATCTACAATGGGATTCCAGAGGAATATTTTGGTGATGACCAAGATGGGGCTATTGTTACCTATCTAAATGTACTGGCGTACTCGCAATCAAGCAGGATACCGCCGCAGCAAAAAACAAATCTAATTGGTTCATTGCATGCAGCAGTCATCCCGACAGAGGCATAGGGGAGAGATACCCGGATGAAGCTTGAGGCGATATTCCTCTACCTTTTAACCAAAGAGTATTAAAACGTCACAACTGAGCGGATCACTTCGCCTCTGTGCATCAGATCAAAGGCTTCGTTAATTTGCTCGATCGGCAATATTTTTGTGATCAAATCATCAATATTGATTTTGCCATCCATATACCAATCGACAATTTTAGGCACATCGGTTCGCCCTTTTGCCCCTCCAAAAGCCGAACCTTTCCAAACGCGACCCGTGACCAACTGAAAGGGTCGCGTGCTAATCTCTTGACCTGCACCTGCTACGCCAATAATCACGCTGACTCCCCACCCTTTATGGCAGCACTCTAGTGCCTGCCGCATCACCTTGACGTTGCCAATGCATTCAAAGCTATAGTCTGCACCACCTCCTGTGAGTTCAACTAAGTAGGGTACGAGATCGCCCTCTACCTCACTGGGATTAACGAAATGAGTCATCCCCAGCTTTTCAGCCAGGGTGCGCTTAGCTGGGTTCAGGTCTACCCCCACAATCATATTAGCTCCCACCATCCGAGCTGCCTGAATCACATTTAATCCAATACCGCCCAGACCGAACACCACCACATTGGCACCAGGTTCAACTTTTGCGGTGTTGACCACCGCTCCTAAGCCTGTAGTCACGCCACAACCAATCAGGCAGACCTTTTCTAAAGGAGCATCTTCACGGATTTTGGCAACTGAAATTTCGGGTAACACTGTGTAATTGGCAAAGGTTGAGGTGCCCATGTAGTGATGGAGCATCTCCCCGTTAAAGGTAAACCGACTGGTGCCGTTGGGCATGACGCCCTGCCCTTGAGTAGTGCGAATTGCCTGACAGAGATTGGTTTTACCGCTCAGACAAAATTTGCAGTTGCGGCACTCCGGCGTGTAAAGCGGAATTACATGATCGCCGGGTTTAACGCTGGTGACACCCGCCCCAACTTCTACAACCACTCCCGCCCCTTCATGTCCCAAAATAGCAGGGAACAAGCCTTCTGGGTCAGCGCCAGAGAGCGTATAGGCATCGGTATGGCAAACCCCAGTCGCCTTAATTTCAACCATAACCTCACCCGCTTCCGGGGCTTGCAGTTGAACCGTTTCCAGGCTCAAAGGCTTGCCTGCTTCAAAGGCGATCGCCGCTTTAACATCCATATCCGCTCCTCATGTATCGCTTGATATCTGTACTATCCAACCTATGAAATTTATAGTATCTGTATTGGTGAACTTTTATATCATATCCAGGTTCAGTAGATCGCAAATAGGGTTTTGGGGCGCGCGACGCGCGCCCCAAAAAGCCAAGATTTTCGGTTTTCCATCCGCTGCGTGGGCAGAAAACCAAGATTTTGAAAGGATGATTTGGAGCTTTGCGATCTACTGAGGTTGTCTAAAAAACAGGACTTGCAAAGTGGGAAAATGAGCAGATCTTGGACTCCTCTTGAGGTAGCGGTCAACCTTCTGAATTTATGCCAACCAGCAGTCTGATTTTTCAAAAATATATGGAGCTATAACATGTTTTGGCTAGGACAATCGCTCTTTTTTAACCTACTCAAACGCTTGATCCACTATCAATTTCCAGATGTGCGATCGCTCTCCACAGTAGACCTGTCCCAATGGCTAGAAACCCCAGCCCAGCCTCAACCGATTTTATTAGATGCGCGTAGTCAGGCAGAATTTGCAGTGAGCCATCTTAAAACAGCTTGGTGGATTGACCCTAAGATGCCTGACTGGAAAGCTCTAGCTGAGTTTAAAGGGGCAGCGATCGTGGTTTATTGTTCAGTCGGTTATCGCAGTGCTCGCTTGGCACAGCAGTTGCAGCAAGCCGGATTTTCCAACGTGCTGAATCTGGAAGGCAGCCTGTTTCAGTGGGCTAACGAAGGGCGACCCCTCGTTTGTGAAGGGCATACCACACAGGTCGTGCATCCTTACAACACCTGTTGGGGACTATTGCTCAAGCCTGAACATCGGTTAGGTGAGCCAGATCAAGAAACAAAAGCATCTAGGAACAGAGGCATCTAGTCTATGAACGCGATCGAGCCGCCCGTTGAACTCAGCCAACCCGAAAGACGCGATGACTTGGATTGGTTGAGGGTGTTTGCAGTATTGCTACTCATTTATTTTCACACCGCAGCGATTTTCTACCAGGGTGAGTTGGGAGAATTCTATGTGGTCAATGACCAGCCTAGTCCTGTACTCAGCCTGTTTATTGAATTCGTCTACCAATGGCACATGCCGCTGTTTTTCTTTCTATCGGGAGCCGCTACCCACTTTTCGCTGAAGGCTCGAACCGCCCAAAAATACCTAGTGGAGAGGTTTCAACGTCTATGTATTCCTTTTGGATTTGGCATACTGACAATCGTTCCTCCACAAGTCTATTATCGATTGCTGCGTCAGTCTGACTATCACGATTCTTACTGGCAATTCTATCCCCAGTTTTTCAGGGCATTCGTCCAGCAGGTAATTTTGAATGGGCCCACCTGTGGTTTATTGTTTATTTGGCAGCCTTATCCACGGTTTGTTTACCGCTATTTGTATATTTCCGACAAGCTGAACTGCATTTAAAGTTAGTCAAGATCTTAGAATTGCCGATCGCCCTGGTAGGATTAGCTTTACCCCTAGCTGTAATTGAGGCTGTCTTACGACCCAGATGGATAGGGTTTCAAAACTTGTATGATGATTGGGCCAATGTTTTGCTGTATTTGGTGTATTTGATCTATGGCTATTTGTTAGGGGCTGAACCGCAGTTTCAAAAACTGCTCGATCGCCATCGTTTATGGATCAGAGTCCTGGCGATCGCCGGCATGAGCATCCTACTAGGGTTATGGATTGCAGATGCTGTACCGGAACGAAGTTATTCACTCAGATATATGACCTATCAATTCTTCCGAGGTTTTAATTCTGGGTGTTGGGTGATCATGCTACTCAGCTTTGCCCAGCAATATCTTAATTTCAATCATCCTATATTGCGATATTTGAACGAAGCCTCTTATCCCTTTTATATGCTTCATCAAACGGTAGTTGTGAGCATTGGCTACGCTGTGGTGCAATGGCACACTGGTATTTTTCAGAAATTTATCGTCATCAGCACTGCTTCTCTCGTTTCTACCCTTCTTTTGTATGATTTGGGGGTTAAACGACACCACCTCAGCCGATTTTTGTTGGGGTTAAAGCCAGCCAATCCTGAACCGAGAACCTAGCGATCGCATCTGTGTAAAGTCAGATCTTGTAAGATTAAACCTTTGTCTATGGCTCGTGTCTCCATCATTATCCCAGTACTCAATGAAGCCGCTTGTCTAGAGCAGACTCTGCGTCATCTCGCGGTGCTCAACCCCCTGCATGGGAAATTCTGGTTGTTGATGGTGGCAGTACAGATGCCACCATTACAGTTGCAGAACAAGCTTTACAGTCCTTTTTATCTTCTAGTCAGGCACAAATTTTAGTTTGCGATCGCCCAGGTCGCTCCATTCAGATGAACTGTGGCGCAAAAGTGGCAACTGGCGAGATGCTCTGCTTCCTTCATGCAGACACTTGGGTTCCTGATGATATTGTGGCTGTGATTGAGAAAACGCTGAATGATTCACAGGTTGCCTGTGGTGGTTTCATCGCTTTAATGGTGGGGGCAGAAGCTACCCGTTGGGGGATCTCGCTGCATAATTTTTTGAAGACCTACTATGCACCACTCTTGTTTAGACCGATTCTATTTTTTCGAGGACTACGGTTACTTTTTGGAGATCAAGTCATGTTCTGCCGATGCGTTGATTTTTGGAATTCTGGGGGTTTTAATGAAGCAATGCCTATCATGGAAGATGGAGATTTATGTCTCAGGCTGGTGCAGAAAGGCTACATTCGTCAGGTGAATCGCGTGGTTCAAAATTCCGATCGCCGCGTTGCCCACTGGGGTGTCTGGAAAGCTACAGCAATTTATTTCTATATTGGAATTCTTTGGGGCATTGGAGTCTCGACTACGTATCTAAAACGGTTCTACGAAGATATCCGCTGATTAAGACTGCTGATTAATGCTCCAATCATAAGGCAGATAAGCGATCGGGGTTGCCTCTGTCAACGCAGCATCCTGTTTCAGATAAGGAGCAATATAGCTGGCAATGGTAGGTGTGCCCTTTAGAAAGTCTTGCCGATACCACTTAAAGATCTGGCTGCAATATAGAATGCCGCTCACGGAATCATATCGAACTTTATCGGGATTATTAATAAACCGACCAACATCTGCCTCTAGTTGTTGATGAACGGACTCAGGTTGGTAAGCCTGGTTTCGCAATAAGGGACAGCCGATTGAGGCACAGACGATCGCAAAATGAATGCGAGGTTCCTGGAGTTGTTGACGCAGAATTTGGTTCTCAATTTGCGCCAGGCTATAGCGCCGTCCAAAGACAAGATGCGATCGGCGGTAGAAAAACCAGAGAAATCCTAACCAATTGGGAAATCCCCAGATTCTCGGCTGAATTGAAGCGATCGGGTAATTCTCTAAAACAGCCGCAATTGTCAAAGCATTGTAGAGGTTAATCCATAGCGCTAGCTGTTCGTCTCGCTGGTAGTAGCATGGCTCTAAGCGGTCAATCCACTGAGCGATCGCATCGGGTTGTTCTTGCTTCCAAGCTAAGTAATTGACCCGCCCTTGGCTGTCTACATACTGATGTAGTAAAGTATTCCATCTCGAAAAATCCATTGTCTGGTCAGGTGGCTTTTGTAAAATGGATGATTCACCATATATGACAATCCCAAATCAGTCATAAGAAAACCATAAAGGAGTTTGGAGGGCAGTCTTCCAAGAGGGAGTAATGCCCCGCGACCCTTTCTCACAAGTCATTTGGGATTTCTATATGTTGGCAGACTAAAAGCAATTGTTGCTTGTGATACAAAGACGTAGAATGGCGATCGCTTCACAAAATACGAAAATTCTTTTCCCTTGATTCTTCTCTACCGGATTTATCACTTAAATTTTCATCAAAAGAGTTGCAACCTGGGGCAGATGGGTTAGAGTTCATAAATCTGAGAAATTATAGAAGAAATATATAGTGAGCGGGGGTGTTATATGCTTTTACAAGATAAGCAAAATGGGGCCTTGGTGGAAATTTTAGATACAGTTGCTTTAACGAATCCAGCCGATAGTCATGTCCCCGGCAGAATTCAGTCAGGTGAGGAAGAGCAAGAGCCAGAGACATTTGATAAACATGCTCTAATTTTTCCTTCGGGTGAGAGTTTACCCCAGTGTTGGATGGATGCAGAATATCGAGCTAAAACTTAGGCTCATTCACTCGAAAATAGGGGTTTTGGCGTATCCACTACGTACCAAAATCCCTTGCCTAGTTATGTCCATTTCGAGAAATGGCTTGCAGAAACGGTAGCAGAAACGATATTTGTGGAACTAAAAAATCTGGTTCGCCGTCAGATCGCTGCATAAAGGCACGTAATAGTCAGGAAATTTGCCAGAGTGGTTATTCTATAAGCCGATATTCCTAGCCCCATATTCAGGGTGCCTCGCAGAGAGATTTATCTCAACTTCATCAACGGGCAATCCCTTAAAGCTTTCATAAAGACAGGGCGGCTCTACATCTATTATTTGTCTTCCTCCGTACTGTAATCAGTAGTGTTTTAGGAGTTTGTTAAAACGATTTTGAAGGTGCGGCTTTGCACGGGTGCTTTTGTAGAAGCAATCAGCAGTCCGCCTCTAGAATCGACATCAACAGATCACTAGGCTTGTATTAATTTTTTGGAAGGCTTAGTTAGCAAAGCTTTCCAAAAGATCATTCTGCATTTACAACACTACTACCCTATTGAGTGCATAGGAAAAGATGAAACACTGCTCTGTAGCGTTTCCTACTTTGACGTGCTAAAACACATGGTCATTAAGAGGATACTTATGAAATTGAACAGCTTCAGAACCCTATTCTCTGCTGTAACTGTAGCTATTATCTTAAATCTAGCGAACATCGCTAGACCAGCCGCAGCGGCCACGATTAGTCTGATGGGATTGACAGACAACAATACTTTAATTTCCTTCAACCCGGAAAATCCTAACCAAGTTAAAACCGTGCGTGTAACGGGTGTGGACGGTATGTTGATTGGTATTGATATGCGCTCGTCTGATGGCTTGCTCTACGGCATCACAGATACCAACCATATCTATGTAATTGATCCAACAACGGGTGCCGCAACTTTAAAGAGCACACTCAATCTTGGGTTTGCAGGGGGCGAAATGTCAGGAGTGGACTTTAACCCGGTTCCCGATCGCTTACGTTTAGTAGGAGACAATGACCAAAACTATCGAAGCAATGTTGATACCGGCATGGTAGCCGACTTTGATCCCAAAACTGATGGGCTTCAAACGGATCGAAATCTCACCTATGGCGAAGGTGATGCTCATGCTGGAGCCGATCCTCATATTACGGCTGTAGCCTATACCAACTCATTCTTTGGACCTCCCTCCCCTCAAGATGTGACTCCGCCAACCCGCACTACTCAGTTATTTGGCATTGACGCTGAACTGGATGTTCTAGTGCTACAAGCCCCCCCGAACGACGGTGTTTTGAAAACTGTTGGGCCTCTTGGGGTTGACTTTTGCGAGACCGGTGGATTTGACATCCTTTCTCCTAAAGAGGGCGAAAATATCGCCTTTGCGGCTTCTGACTCAATGCTATACACGGTTGACTTGTCCAATGGTTCGACAACACCTCTAGGTACCATTGGCGATGGGAGCGTTCACATTATGGGGTTAACTGCTGCGATCGCTCCCTAGATTTCAGCTTTAATGGAGCGGGTGAACATAGGTGGAGGAGTTCACAAACCACCCCTACCTATTACAACCTATTGCTTCGGGTAACGACCAAGAATACATTCGCTCTTGCCCTAAATCCTCTCCCCAAAAGGCTACTGTGTGCCCACAAGGTCAAACTCTTGTGGGACACTGATTTCCCCCACGTCCCTAGCTCCCTCTCCGCTGCTGAAGAGGGGGCATATCAACGTTTTTAACGGCATGAGATATGGAGTATTTTTTAAGCTCGCTCCGCAAGACTTTCAAAAAATACTTTGGTTATGGTCATGAGACGGGTGGCGATCGCCTGTTAGAGCATGACGATCGAATTTATACCGGTAATACCGGTATTACTGTTTCAGTAAAGTCAATGTATCTGACGAGGAAATAGCTTAACCATAGATGATTCAGTGTAGTATTCATCCTCATTGGAATTACAGAGTCAAACCAAGACTTCTGTCCACCGAAAAGTACGAAGTTTTTTATACAGGCTTTTACTTAAATATGCTCTTTGAATAACTATCTTCTTTACCTTTTCAACGCAACTTAAATGAATTCTGAAATACTAACTTTTTGAACGTAAAACTTTATTTGTAAATATTTTTATAAGACAGTTTACAAAATCTATATAACGCTATATGTAGTAGGTTTAATAGATTAAAATTATCACATGTAGCGGGAAGAAAGAAAAAAGTGTGACATAGCTAACTTGACACTGCTTGCTGGATCTAATAAAACAGGATTAATCCTGCTAAAGAATTGGAATTGCATCACCTAAGCACAGCTATTGTGGTAGTTTAACTACATCTACCTACTAGCTTTTTTGCTTGCCAATCTTGGAGATAACTGACTATTTCTTGTGGACTCTTTTATCTCTGTCGAAAAAGATCTTTTGAAAAAATGCCGCAGCAGGACATTTGTAGAGCAATCAAATAGATCTCATTTCATCCAGTTCAAACTTGATGATTAGAGTTTTATCACCGAAGCATAGTCATCATGCTGGTTAACCTGCATTGACCTATCAGCCTTCTTGTGAAAAAAGGTTGCGATAGGGTCTTTGTAGGTCAATCAAATGTATCTCATTTCATCCAGTTTAAATATTTTGCATAGTTCCCAATTATTTTTTCTTAGGTGGAACTACAGCTTCCTAGCTTGTTTTTTTATAGACAAGGTAGTGTTCGCTGCAAATTTAGTATGCCTTTTTAACCCTGTGAGTCTAAGCTAGAGCAGTAGAAATTTACGTATGTCACATTCAATTCCAAAACCTGTGCAGCACTGCGTTCATCAGCTATTTGAACTGCAAGTGGAACGCACTCCCAATAACATTGCTGTTGTTTTTGGGAAACAAGGATTGACGTACCAAGAATTAAATTGTCGATCGAATCAACTGGCTCATTATTTGCGATTCCTAGGCGTGCATCCTGACATGCTAGTTGGAATTTGCATGAATCGATCGCTAGATATGGTGATCGGTCTCCTCGGTATTTTGAAAGCAGGGGCAGCCTATGTACCGCTTGACCCGGCTTACCCTCAAGAGCGCTTGGCGTTCATGATTGAGGATTCCCAGCTATCCATTCTCTTGACTGAATCCGAGCAACGCACACAGCTTCCTCTCCATCCAGCGCAGGTAATCTGTTTGGATACAGATTGGCAGCAAATTGCTCAGCATAGCGAGACGAACCCGGATAGTGGAGTCACGCCAAACCATCTGGCTTACACAATTTACACCTCTGGTTCTACAGGGAAGCCCAAAGGGGTTCTGGTGCCTCATCGAGGGGTCACCAATTTGTTGATATTCATGCAGCAAACCCCAGGAACTCACGGAACACGATGTCTTCCTGGCCATCAGTACTATCTCCTTTGATATTGCTGCTGTGGAACTTTACTTACCCTTGACGGTAGGAGCGAAGAGTCTGTTGGTGAACCGAGAAGTTGCCTCGGATTCAGCCCAGTTGATCCATCTCTTGGCTGAATCGAGCGTAACGGTGATGCAAGCTACTCCAGCAACTTGGCGAATGTTGCTAGCTGCGGGCTGGCAGGGCAATCGGCAACTAAAGATTATTTGCGGGGGAGAAGCCCTATCGCGCGATTTATCCAATCAACTGCTGGAGCGAAGCGCCTCAGTGTGGAATGGATATGGCCCAACTGAAGCCTCCATCTACGCCACCTTCCATAAAGTAGAGCCAGGAGATAGTCCAGTTGCCATTGGCTGCCCAGTTGCCCATACCCAAATTTATCTGGTAGACCCCGAAAGCCGCTTTCAGGTTGCTATCGGAGAACCAGGAGAACTATTGATTGGTGGAATCAGCCTGGCGCGTGGCTATCTCAACCGACCGGATCTAACCGCAGACCGGTTTATTCCTGACCTCTTGAGTAAGGACATCAGTGAGGACACTGGAGAGCGGCTATATTGCACAGGCGATCTGGCTCGCTACTTGCCAGACGGCACAATTGAATACATGGGGCGAATTGACCATCAGGTGAAAATTCGAGGCTTTCGGATTGAGTTGGGAGAAATTGAAGCTGCTCTTCATCTCCATTCGGCAGTGCGAGAGGCTGTGGTGGTGGGCAAAGAGGACAAGTCAGGAGAGAAAGCTCTTGTAGCCTATCTAGTGCCGACCGATG
>JAAUOQ010000473.1 GCA_012034795.1 Leptolyngbyaceae cyanobacterium CRU_2_3 | reverse complement strand
CTGACACGAAATCTGTAGCAATCAGGACATAGGAGCCCGATCCGCAAACAACTCCCTCCATGAATTGGGTTTTGTTCAATGCCCGTTCAAAAGCTGCAATATACGGCTCGATTGTCCTGAAGTGTTGATAGGAGGATTTGACATAGGGGGCAGCATCAATTAAATGAATCGTTGCCGCAGTAACAATCCCCCAGCGTACCGTGCGAGTTAAATAGCAAGCGGAACAAATTGGCATGTTGTTCTGAATCTGTCGCGATCGCTGAACCATCACCCAATATAACTTCTTGGGAGAGAATCGTGTCTGAGAAAAGTCCATACCTGTGACTGGAAGATTGAATTCCCTCACCATTAATTAAACCTGAGACGGTGAAGTCACTATATTCAGGAATAACTGCCGGTAGCAGCCCAACGGACAATGTGGCGCGACACAGATCGCCCAACAGGACTTGTCCTTCCACCAATACTGTTTTGGCCTCGCGATCGATCTTGAGGATATGATTGAGGGAACTGACATCAATTGGGTGACAGTCCTGCTTGTAATTAACTGCTCGCACAGTATGGCTGCTGGTGTTTTTCTGGATTGTCAACAGTTTGCCAGGTTGTCGATTAATCACCTGTTGGCAGATATTGGCAACGCGATCGCAGTGAGCAGCCCAGATATCCTCGGATAGTTCTACTTGATTCGGTCTTTGCATGATTTAACCACTTCTTGTTCGATCAGGTTTGCGGCGCGGGAAATACCACCTGCCTGGTGAAAGGATTCCTGAATTGCTGGAATCGGGGTGAGAAAAGTTGAATCTGACAATGCCCTCTCGATCGCCGCTCGAAGATCGGATGCAGTGAACGTCATTTTGTTAATGGCTAAACCTACTCCAGCATCCTCGATCCGCATTGCCATGTCGAACTGATCGGCGAGCATCGGGATGCCTACAATTGGCGTTCCGGCTGCCAGCGACTCTTGGGCACTATTAATCCCGCAGTGAGATACAAAAGCCCTAACATTTGGGTGTTTCAGTACTGCCAACAAAGGCGGCCCCCAATCATCAATGCGCATGTTTGCCGTCACTGGTGTAGGCAACAACTGCTGCATTGGCGATCGCAGAATCCACCAAACTCGAAAGGATGCATCAGCAAATGCGTCGTACATGCGGGCAATCTGATTCGACGTTGCGATCGCGATCGTGCCAAGGTTTACATACACCACTGGCGAACCGTCACTCAACCAATCATTGACCTCGTTAGTCAATGGTTCAACGACTGGCGGCAGCATGGGACCAACCATGACAATATTGGGTGGGAGCGGACGAGGATACTCCAGACCGAATGCGCTGTTAACCATGACAGTATGCTTTGCCCAGGCGCAATTAATACTCAGTTTCCCCAACCCTCGACTCGCCCGGAGCTGGTTGAGCCTTCGTCCTACTGTTAGATCGACAAGTCTACCGCTCACCCATCGCAGCAATGGATAAGACCATGGGGTATGCCACGGTAAATGATGGATGGAATGACCTGTATAGGGCAGGGGCACATCATAGGCAGGCGGTAGGTATGCCATGGAAACGGTCGTCAGTAGATCGGGATTGTTGATAATTGCTGGTATTCTCTCAATTTCGGCAACATCGAGTCCGGCTCTGGTCACAAAATCAACAATTAGAATATCTGGGCGTTCCCGCCGCACTACCTCCAAAAGTCCATCAAAGAAAAATGGCCAAAGCGACCATAGAGACTCTACGATCTGCAAGCTGCCTTTCCAAAAATACTTTTCTTGGGAAACCTCTCTCCCGATTTGGAGCCATTGATTCTGGAACTGCGCAACTGTTCCCAGATCGATGAAACGCACTCCCTCACGAATACAAGAATCTGCTTCCACATAGGCTTGAATTTCTCGAGTGGATGCGATACCAACTTGCCATCCACGTCGAGCCAGTTCTTCCGCCTGCCGCAACAGAGGGTTGATGTGCCCAACAAAGGGAATGGAGATAAATAATGCAAATTTCATCATCAGCGAGCTAAGTTATGAGTCATAAAACCGGTTCTCTAGTAACTGCATAAATTGTAAAAATATTCATAAGCTTATGAACTTCCCAATCTTCCCGATCTGCAATTGTATTGTATCCGTGGCTCTCGAAGAAAGATAGCATCTTTTGCAAACGGTCATTGATATCGTGCACTTCAACAATAAACTGTTTGATTTTCTTCCAGTCAGCGGCTTCAATTCCCATAAGAATGTCAAATTCACTGCCTTCCGCATCAATTTTCATGACGTCGATCGCTGCAATATTATTTTCCTGTATAATCTCTGAAACCGTTTTCAGTTGACAGTTCACCTGTTGGATGGAAGCTTTCTCAAAATTACCTAAAACAAGTTTATTGAGAATCGCTAGACCAAGCGATCGCAGTAAAGGAATAGACAGAATTTTAATCAGTAATTGTGCTGAAATAGATGAAATCAGGGAGATTTTTTGCAAATCCAGAGCGATCGCTTTAACCCAGTCGTATTCACTCGCCTCTTGCTGGACACAATCCGTCAACTCCTGAGCGTACATCGTCGCGACAAAGCTGAGCGATGGGTTAAACTCAAATTGAGCGATTCTACTGCGATCTGATAGTCCTAGATTGAAGAGTTTGATATCTGAGTCGGCTAAAAGATTTCTGGCATTGTCTTGCAGAATTGAGAAAATATCAGGAATTGGCTCAAATGCCAAGATTTTTAGATTGCTAAACGATTGAGCCAAAAAAATCGCGTAAAGACCAATATTAGCGCCAATATCGAAGATGCAGTTTCCATCTGCTACTTGAATGCCGTGCTTCAGGTATGACTTCTGGACAAAAATTTCATGATAAAGCACTTTGACTTCTGCTTCATTCAATGCCGAAATTGTCAGTCCATTTGGTAAGCTCACTGATTTCATCTAAGTACTAACTCCTGACTGAAGGGATGGGAATGTCAATTTAATAATGTTAATAAATGTCGCTCCAGTACATACCAGCTAAAATGCCCGCAGTCTGATCTTGACATCAGAGTCTGGCACAAGTGCGTCGAGTTGTTGCCAAGCTGATTCCACCAGTTCGGTTGCCTGCTGATGGCAAGCCTGAATTGCCCCACAGCTCTCAAGCTGCTCGATCGCCGCCGCGATCGCAGAAGGTTCGGTTGATTTTGACGAGAGCACCTCCCAGAGCTGCTGCCGCTCCTCTAAAGTAAGCCTGGACACTGCCTTGGCGATCGGCAACGTGATCTTACCAGCAGCAATATCTTCACCCCTAGATTTCAAATCCTTCTCAAACCCTCGCAGGTTAAGAACATCATCAACGATCTGAAAGGCCAAGCCTAACGCTTCAAAATAATTTTCCAGACCCTCAATTTGGGCAGTTGTACCTTTACCAAGGATGCCTCCAAGTCGAGCCAGGGAACTAGCTGGGACGGCGGATTTCAGTCGATGAACCGCCAAGATGCGTTTTTCTAACAGCTCGCCGTTGCCCTGTTTCACAATTTCGGGCATCAGTTGACTGAATCCATCAATATCGATCGCTTGTCCGGCATGACGCAGCCCGCAAT
>JAAUOQ010000472.1 GCA_012034795.1 Leptolyngbyaceae cyanobacterium CRU_2_3 | reverse complement strand
GTTTTAGGGCGCGTCGCGCTCCAAAACCCCAAAAATCCTGGTTTTCTGCCCGCGCAGCGGGCAGAAAACCAGGATTTTGAAAGGATTATTTGGAGCTTTGCGATCTACTGAGATTGCTAAAGCGGCTCAAGAACCATGAACTGTTTAGCCAACTGTTTGGGAAAATCAGTTGACTAAACGGCTCGGAGCTTCATTGGTATGTAAACCACTCATGAGTGTAGGATCTTGCAAATTGAGTGGATGCTGCAAAGTCATCATCTCTTCTATCTCTTTCCAACTGGCTGAAAAGGGGTGAGCTGCCAAAGAACAGGCTTTCCAACTCCCTTGAACAGGTGCTCCTAGTTGGTGGCACTCACCACCTCGTCGCCCTTCTGATCGATAAAATCGGCAGTGTCTACAAGAAGAAATAAGGCGATCAGCAGATCCCATAGGTCTTTACTTACTTAGATGAGTGCAATCTTCACCCTCATTCTCATCTTTGCGTTCTATCCTATTTCGAGATAAGAAAAGCCTTCAAAACCATACTTGGAAGGCTTTTCAGCGATCCCAAAGCAAAAAATATTATTTAGATTATCTTTAGACTCTTGTTACGTTGTAGATACATTAACGAAGCTCAGTCCCAAATCAAACTGCTAGATAGCGTCAACGTAAATCTTGCTAGAAGCGGTAGGGATCAACCCAAAATGTATTGGTCTGGAAGACTTAGTCGATTGCAATACATCTTATAGAATTAGGAAAAGTACTAATTTTTTTAGCTAAGTTTGATCGATTTAACTGAGATTAACTGGCAGAAGATGAGATGAGAAGTATATGTAGAAATATGCTTTTTTAAATTGGAATATTGTGATTGATAAAGAATGGTTCAAGATAGATACAATCGCACCAAATGATTAATCCTATTTTGTCCGCTTTTTCACTTCAAGAAGCCCATGAGATTTTGAAGCAATTTGACTGTACGAGAAAAGGTACAGCGATCGAAGCTGATCGCCTCCGGCAGGCGCTGCTGCTCGTTGCTAGTCAATCAGATTACCAAATTTTGGGCATTTGCTCTGAAACTTTTACTCAAGGATGTCAAGCGCTCCAGGAGTATGCCCAAGCATTGGGACATACCATTAGCCTTGATCTAAAGCCGATTGACAGTGTCACCTATATCAAATTTAACCCGAAGTTAGGCTCCTGTTATGTGGACACATACAACGGAGAGTACCGGGGTGTTTTGGTGTCCTGTCAATCAACTTCTGAATCGGGGATCAATGAGATGTATGGACATCTACCACTCAATTTATTTGAAGAGGCTGAAATAATACAAAGCTGAGCCTGGCTGAAAAGTGTTTGCTCCTCTTTACAAAAAAGTTTGAGACTAATATTCCGGTTAACCAGTCGAGATACTGTACTTTTAATCTGAACTAAGTTAATCTGTTTATCTAGTACACCTAAATCCTGAGCGATTTACCGATGTATTGAGGCATGCACCATCCCATTTTGAGAGAGTAACAGCAATGGCTAGGTTGAAAGGGAGACTTAGGTTTCGGTCGCTAAGCAGATTTGTAGCGATGTTTCTAATTGGGTTAGGACTATGCGCAGTTCTGGCAGCCTGCAACAGTTCTTCTGTCCCCAACTCATCTGCCTCAAGCAATGCTGCCCCCCAAGCACAGAGTGTTAACCTGACGCTAGTTTCTTATGCAGTAACGCAGGCAGCCTATGAGCAAATTATTCCTAAATTTGTGACGCAATGGAAGGCAGAGCACAATCAAGAAGTTGTATTTGACCAAAGCTACGGTGGTTCTGGTTCCCAAACCCGTGCAGTCATTGATGGACTGGAAGCGGATGTGGTGGCATTGGCATTAGCAGGGGATGTCGATAAAATCAACAAAGCTGGACTCATTGCAGATGGGTGGGAACAGAAGGCAAATAATAATGCGATTGTCACCCAATCCGTTGTGGCGTTGGTGACCCGCGAAGGCAATCCTAAAGGCATCCAAAGTTGGACCGACTTAACTAAGGATGGTATCCAAGTTATCACTGCCAATCCCAAGACTTCAGGGGGTGCTCGCTGGAATTTCCTAGCGCTCTGGGGTGCAGTATCCCTAAAAGATAGCAATGAGGCTAAGGCACTTGACTACACCACTCAAGTTTTCAAGAACGTTCCAGTACTGCCTAAAGATGCGCGGGAAGCTACAGATGTTTTCTTTAAGCAAGGTCAAGGCGATGTCTTGCTCAACTATGAAAACGAAGTGCTGTTAGCCAAACAAAGGGGTGAGAACTTGCCTTTTGTGATACCAACCGATGTGAATGTCTCGATTGATGCCCCCGTTGCAGTGGTTGATCAAAATGTGGACAGACACGGCACGCGGCAGGTGGCAGAAGCATTTGTCAACTATCTATTTACACCGGAAGCTCAAGAGGAATTTGCTAAGGTCGGCTTCCGTCCGGTTGATGCTACGGTAGCTGAAAAATACGCCAAGGATTATCCTAAAGTTGAAAGGCTGTTGACTGTAAAGGACTTTGGTGGTTGGTCGCAAGTTCAGGATAAGTTCTTTGAGGATGGCACTGTCTTCGACCAAATTCAAGAAAAGGCAAAAGCCTAGTAATTTGTGGCGTAGATGTGGATACTTTTGACTGTAGTACGGGCATCTTGCTCTAGGCTGCGCGGCAAGATAACCGTACTACGATAGCCAAACTTGTGCCTTTGTTGTACTGGCGGGCTTAAGCGCAAGTTGGGATTGATTAAGAAAACTTGTGCCATGTTTTTAGAGAATAGTGACACCTAAGTTGCTACATTAACGCCATGCACGACTAGATATGTTCTAGGCAGAGGAGTTGGATTTTGCAAGCCATGTTTTCAAAACCATTTGCTTTCAAAACCATTTGCTTTCAAACCATGACTCCTGTTGGAAATCTACCCCCTGACTCTATGCCTACTGCTTCAGTAAATCGCGCTGGGCGATCGCGTTCCTCTCTGATCTCTATTCCCTGGATAGTGACCTGGGTATACCTGAGCTTGATGCTGCTAATGCCGATCGCAGCACTAATTTTGAAATCTGCTACGCTCAGTCCCGGCAAAATTTGGCAGATTGCTACCAGCGCTACAGCCCTTTCAGCCTACAACGTGACTTTCCTCACAGCGCTAGCAGCAGGCGCACTGAATGGATTAGCAGGATTGATCATCGCCTGGGTGCTAATCCGCTATGATTTTTTCGGCAAACGATTCGTAGATGCTCTGTTAGACTTACCGTTTGCTTTGCCAACTGCAGTTGCAGGTCTAACTCTAGCAACGGTCTACAGCGAAAAAGGCTGGATTGGTTCGTTGTTTGCTCCCTTTGGGATCAAAATTGCCTTTACTCGCTGGGGCGTGTTTTTGGCAATGTTGTTTATCTCGTTACCGTTTGTTGTGCGAACGGTTCAGCCTGTGCTGTTGGAATCTGAAAGAGAGATTGAAGAGGCGGCTTGGTCTTTGGGGGCATCACCGTGGCAGACGTTTTGGCGTGTGGTGTTACCTCCCATTATGCCTGCGGTTTTGACGGGAGTTGCCCTCGGTTTTGCCCGCGCCGTGGGAGAGTAC
>JAAUOQ010000471.1 GCA_012034795.1 Leptolyngbyaceae cyanobacterium CRU_2_3 | reverse complement strand
GCCGAATGGTTTCATCAAAGCTGCCACTAACAATCGATAGTCCGTTCAGGATGAAATTGTAACCCTCGGATGCCGATTTTGGTGGCCCACTAAGATTTGTTGGCAATCGCCAGTTTGGACATCCCATAAGCGGATTTCAGCATCATCCCCAGCACTAGCAATTAGTAACCCATCGGGACTAACAGCAATTGCCCTCACCCGATCGCGGTGTCCTTGCAGGGTTAGCTGCAAATTGCCTGTATGGGTATCCCAAATTTTGATGGTTTGATCAAATGACCCGGTGGCGATCCACTGTTCATTGGGAGCGATCGCAATTGCCCAAATCGATCCAGTATGTCCGGTGAGGGTGCTGAGGTGTTCGCCAGTGTTGATATCCCAGAGACGAACCTGGGTTTGGGCACTAGCAGCAATCAGGTGATTGCTTAACTGCACGGCACAAGATTCACTCATATGCCCCCGCTTTTGCACTTCGCGCAGACACGCACCGGTATCGAGATCCCATAACAGCACTAATAGATCACTGGCACTGCTCAACATCTTTTTGCCATCGGGCGAAATTGCCACGCCAAATACAGAACTGGGATGCTGCAAAGTCCGCATACACTCACCCGTCGCAAAGTCGCAAATTTTAATCGTGCGATCGCTGCTGGCGCTGACTAAGGTTTTGCCGTCAGGGCTGATCGCCACACTCCACACCCGCCGAGTATGCTGCTGAAAGGTTTGGAGATATTTATTCTGACTGAGATCCCAAAGGCTAATCGTTGCATCATCGTTGGTATTAACCAGGTAATTACCATCTGGACTAATGGTAATGTCGTTAATGGCGCTGATTTGACCAAAGCGAGTCATGACACAGTCTCCAGACTCCACTTCCCAGAGTCGGATCGTTTGGTCATCGCTACCGCTCAACAGGAACTTACCATCTGGATGAAAAGCAACTGCTCGAATGATATCGCTGTGTTGTTCTAAAACTCTAAGGCAGTCTCCTGTCTGTAAATCCCAAATCCGGATTGTGTGGTCATTGCTGCTACTGGCAAGCAACCCTCCATCGCATGAAATACTGCTGCGGAGGATCTTGCCTGTATGCCCTTCTAAAGATCTAAGACAGTCTCCAGTCTGAAGATCCCATAGTTGAATAATTTGATCTCCTGTACTGACAAGGGTATTACCATGGGCTACCATGCCCACAAAATTGACTCGGTTGGGATGCCCTTCGAGCGTTTTAGTGCAGTCACCTGTCTGCCAATTCCAGAGCTTAATGGTGCGATCGCGGCTGCTACTAACCAGAGTTTTGCTATCGGAACTAAACGCCACCGCCCAGACAATATCCCGATGATCGAGTAAGGTCTGTAGGCAGTTTCCTGTCTTAAAATCCCAGATTTTGATGCTTTGATCAGCACTACAGGTGGCAAACACCTGATCATTGGGTGCGATTTCCACAGCGTAAACCCGATTACTATGACTGGTGAGGGTGTGAATACAGGTTTCCGTGCGAATATCCCAGAGTTTAATGGTTTGATCACTACTGGTACTAACTAAGATGGAACCATCAGCATTAAATGCCAGCGATCGCACCCAGTCACCATGCGCCTTTAGGGTGGAGCACTTTTGAAAATCTAGAACAGACCACAAGTGAATACTGCCACTAGCTTCTCCAGTTGCAAATAAATGACCGTTCGGATGAAAGGCGCAACAGAGTACTGTGCCAAATGCTTGGGTAAATGTTACCTGGGAAAGATCGGCTTCAGTCAAGTTGACATCCCGCAAATTGGCATTGGTCAAGTCTGCGCCTTGTAGAACTGTGTGAGCCAGATTTTTGGTGCTAAGGGCAAATTTATCGTGATTGACGAGCAGGGTGGCAGCATTGCCCCCGATATATCCTACGATTGGTGCTGTTTGATGCGCTGTCACAGCAACTGCGTTAAACAGAGCCAACGAGTGTTCCGCTACTAGTGGTTGCATCAATTCGGCAACGGCTTTGCTCAGGGGGGCGGAGCCAAAACCCAATCGCAATTTCTGCAAATTTTCACTGACAAAGCTTTTTAGAGGGGCGATCGCGATACTTCGCCCTGCCTCATCGACTGTTCGTTGGTAGTAAGCAGACCAAGTGTAATCTTGAGGTTCTCTGTTGAGGTCTAGACAAGATTGGGCCTTTGCCAACTCTAGAAAATCTGGAGCCAAAGCCCCCAACTCTGCTGCAAACTTATAGGCGACAAAAAACTCAACCAGCGATCGATGGCTGGTGTATAGTCTCCATCCGCGTTGCGAATCAACATCGTCTGTCCCATCATGTCGTAATGCCAGTGGTCTAGATCTTTCTCGGCTTGTACCACAGCCCCAAACAATCGCCGAATCCGATTGGGAAACTCGCGGTAATTGAGACTCATGCGATCGCTCGACAACATCTCCCACGACAACTCACACAAAAAGTAGAGTTTATCAGCTAGCGAAGTAAAGGTGCGTTCTGCCTTAATGTCCCGTTCCATCTTGCGGCGCACTGCATAGAGATAAATCCGCGACATATCGACCGGTTTGCCAGCTTCAATATCCGGTAACGCCTCCAAAATCAGTTCGGTCATTACCGGACGGCGTGCCAGATCGAGCAATTGTGCGTTGTTCATCACCTGCTGTACGACTTCTGGAGCAGCCTGCAAGGACAAGACTTGTTGAATTTGCTGATCGTTGAATTTTTCCAGTTCCAGCACCTCAAACTGAGGCGTATCTTCGTTCAGGTTGATGGTGGAGGCTTTCAGTTCGGCATTCAGCAGGGCCCTTCCTTCTTTGACTTCTGGGAAATGCTCTGTCCGACAGGTGAGAATTACCTTTGCTCCTGGCACCACAATTTTCGCCAACTCCCAGAAATTGTTGATCATTTCCTGGCGATCGACCCGTGCTGCCATTTCGTCAAAGCCATCAAAGATCAGCAGCAGTTTGCCCATACGATTCAGTTGCTCAAACGCCGAGTAGCCAGGGATGGGAATCTCGTGTTTACGGAAGAAAAACTCGGAGAATAGCGATTCTACACTCACCGCTTTGGCGTAGTCGCGTAGGGGAATTACGAGGGGCAGACGGGGGCGATCGACCCCTCGTTTTTGGGCCTCCCGATAGCGTTGTAGTGCTACCCAGGCGTAGTGGAGGGCAAACCAGGTTTTCCCAGTGCCAAACTCTCCCAAAACAGAGATATGCTCCTTGGCTGGATCGTCCAACCATTGGTCAATATAGCCGTCAATCCAGCCATCACGATCGTCGTAGCGGCTAACAGCAATCCGCTGATGTGTGACGGGATCGAGTTCTTCTTTAGTACAAGCCAGTGGCACATACTTTTGCTCAATCTGTCGGCGCTCAACTTCTGTCTCTAGCCAACTCAGGTAGCCGCTAAAGTCGGCATCCTGATCCAGCAGTTCATCCAAGGTATAGCAGCCCAGATTAGCATTTTCAGCTTTTTCGACTTCGTCTCGTGCGGCGCGGCTGATCCGGCGCGTGGTTACCAACCAGCCTTCATCTGTGCGTTGCTGCTCCACAGATTGCCGCAGCATTCTGACATCGCTGATCTCGGCTACGCCCTCCATGCCGCGCA
>JAAUOQ010000470.1 GCA_012034795.1 Leptolyngbyaceae cyanobacterium CRU_2_3 | reverse complement strand
GAGATTTCTTTTAGGTTCATCGCAGTGGCAGGGCGGATTAGGTTCTCAATTCAACTCACTCAAGCTAACTCACAGCTAGGCTGGATGGAAGTAGAATGCTGCTCCTAAAACAATATAGGTGGCTAATAATAGCGTGCCCTCCAACCAGTTCGATCGCCCATCTAAACTGATCAGATTGGCGACAGCCACGGCAATGACCACCGCAATCACTTCAAATAAATTGAAATTCAAATCCATCGGTTGGCCGATCGCCTGTCCCACTAGCACCAGCATCGGCGCTACCAACAGTGCCACTAGCAAACTCGACCCCATTGCCACTGACACCGACAGATCCATGTTGTTCTTCATCGCCACCGTCACTGCTGTGACATACTCAGCCGCACCACCTACCAGAGGCAACAAAATTACCCCTGTAAACAAGGGGGTTAAACCTAAGCCAGCCGTGGCTTCTTCGACCGCTCCCACAAAAATTTCCGACTCAAACGCTACACCAATTGTGGCGATCAGCAACACCCCAATCCACAGCCATAGGTTTGGCTTGGCGGCATGGGCACCTGCGCCTTCTGTGCCTTCCTCCAGTTCAACCACGCCCACGTCGTAGAGGTAACTATGGGTTTTCAGCGAAAACAGTAGAGTCATCAAGTACACTGCAATCATAACGATCGCCACCGTTGTTGATAGATGGCTGATGGCACTAGGTTCTACCACATTGGAGGTGGAAATGACTGTGGCAGGTAAGACAATTGCCACGACTGCCAGCGTCATGGTTGAGCCGTTCACCCGCGCCACCACAGGCTGAAATTCTTGCTCTTTGTAGCGCAAACCGCCTAGCAGCATCGATAACCCCATCACCAGTAACAAATTGCTAATAATTGTGCCGGTAATGCTGGCTTTAACAATGTCAATCAGCCCTGCTTTTAGAGCAACTAAGGAAATAATCAGTTCGGTAGCGTTGCCAAAGAAGGCATTCAGCAGTGCCCCAATCGAAGGGCCGGAGATCACCGCCACTTCTTCGGTCGCTGTGCTCAGCCAGATGGCCAGCGGCACAATAGCGATCGCGGCTGTAATAAACACCACGAGTGCCCCCCACTCTAGCTTTTCAGCGGCGATCGAAATGGGAATAAACACTAGCAAACCGAGAGAAATAATCTTCTTGATAGACATATTGATAGACATATAGCAGACTCGCGAATTCTAGGGCCAACAGTGTAGCTTTGATCCACGGGAGTTCAGACAAAGACACCACAGACATAAAAGCAGGAGACGCGATCGCATCTCCTGCTTTTCAAGAATCTATGGATTTTAACCTACTGCGATCGGCTGGGGTCCAAATACCTGCAAGATGCGATCAGCAATTTGCGGCGGCGTTAGCCCTAAATCAGCCCAAGACTGCTCTGGGGTGGCGTGATCCACCAGTTGATCGGGGACACCAATGCGGGTGAGCGGTACCAGGATGTCATGATCCAACAAAGCTTCTGCCACAGCAGAGCCAAAGCCACCCATCAGGCAACCTTCTTCTAAAGTGATCACTCGTTTGACCTTTCGCGCCAGCGGCACAATCAATTCTGTATCTAATGGCTTGGCAAAACGAGCATTAATCACCGTCGCTTCAATACCATGCTCGCTAAGAATCTCTGCGGTTTGCAGAGCAGGATACACCATTGAGCCATAGCCCAACAGCAGCAAATCATCGCCATTGCGAAGGATTTCGGCTTTGCCAATGGGTAGAGCCTCCCAACCTTCTTCCATCAGCGGTACGCCATAGCCATTACCACGGGGATAGCGCATGGCGATCGGACCTTGGGTATATTCAACACCTGTCACCATCATTTGCTGTAGCTCTGCTTCATCCTTGGGAGCCATTAGCACCATATTGGGGATGCAGCGCAGGTAAGCGATATCATACATGCCTTGGTGAGTTGGCCCGTCTGCACCCACAATCCCTGCCCGATCAAGACAGAAAAATACAGGCAGATTTTGAATACAAACATCGTGAACAATCTGGTCAAACGCTCGCTGCAAAAAAGTTGAATAAATGGCAGCAACTGGACGCATTCCTTCGCAAGCTAACCCTGCTGCCAGCGTCACGGCATGTTGTTCCGCAATGCCCACGTCAATGTATTGCTTCGGTAGTTTTTGTTGGAGTTTGTCTAGCCCTGTCCCAGTGGCCATTGCCGCAGTGATCCCAATGATTTTAGGATTGTTTTCTGCCAGCCTAGTCAGCGTGTGGGCAAATACCTTGGAATAGCTGGGAGGCTTGGGGCTTGCTAGAGGGCATGCCCTTGCCAGTTGCCAGATTGAAGGGGGGACTGGGCATGGTAGCCCACCTGATCTTGCTCGGCGATCGCATAGCCTTTCCCTTTGACGGTTGCCACATGCACCAACACCGGGCCCGGATGCTGATGAGCCAAATGGAAGGTGGCAATTAGCTCTTCCAAGTTGTGACCGTCGATCGGGCCCATGTAGGTAAAGCCAAGTTCTTCAAATACGGCTCCCACCTTGGGCACCGCCAGGCGCTTCATGCCTTCTTTAATGCGAGTGATTTCAGGAGGCAGCGTTCCGCCGACAAAGGGCAAGTTTTTTACCTGCTCCTCCAGGTTATCTGTGAGAAACTGCATGGGAGGACTGAGGCGGATTTTATTGAGATAGCGCGGAATTGCTCCTACATTGGGCGAAATGGACATCTCATTATCATTCAGCACCACCAGTAAATTGGTTTTGGGCATATGTCCAGCGTGGTTAATCGCTTCTAGGGCCATCCCCCCTGTGAGAGCGCCATCCCCAATCACAGATACGACCTTAAATTTCTCGCCTTTCAAGTCGCGTGCCAAGGCCATACCCAACCCCGCCGAAATGCTAGTGGAGGCATGTCCTGCACCAAAATGATCAAACTGGCTTTCGCAACGCTTCAGATAGCCAGCTACACCACTCTTTTGCCGCAGCGTACTGAAATTGTTGTAGCGTCCGGTGATTAACTTGTGGGGATATGCTTGGTGCCCCACATCCCAAATCACTTTGTCGCGATCGAGATCTAGCGTTTGGTATAGTCCCAGCGTCAGTTCCACCACGCCTAAGCCGGGACCCAGATGCCCTCCGTAAGTTGCGACGGTTTCCAGATGCTTTTCACGAATCTGGAGAGCAATTTGTTTCAGTTGCTGTATTGATAGACCGTGCAACTGATTAGGGTGGGTCAATTCACTCAGATGCATACAGAGTTTATACCTCTTGAGTTTTTAAACGAGCTAATCATTATTCTTTCACTGTAATTCGATTCGGGGGACAGATTAGCTCAGCTTTTAGCAGTGATTAGCAATTCTTTTCAATGAGAACTTAAAAAGCTGTGGAGATACTGAACGATTTTATAGGGACGAGACTGCTCAGATCTCTGAGCCAGGCTCACTAGAGTCTATAGCAATTTTCAATTGAATAGAGTACAGAATATTTTTTGAAAGCCTCGCGGAGCAAGGCTTTTCAAAAATATTCTGGTTTATCACAAGTGCGAAGCGCTATAACTGGGTCAAAATGCACGCAACAGCAAAAAATCCCCCCACTTTGGAAGAGAAGGTAGGCACTTTTCT
>JAAUOQ010000469.1 GCA_012034795.1 Leptolyngbyaceae cyanobacterium CRU_2_3 | reverse complement strand
CCTGCTGCCCGATGCGCAGATCAGCGACGACTTCCGCAACCTGCACGACATGAGCCACAACGGCCGCCTCGGCAATACCGTCACCGTCAACGGGCGCATCCCCGGTGCGTTCTGGGTGCGGCGCGGCGAGCGTATCCGCCTCCGGCTGATCAACGTGGCGAATGCACGAAGCTTCGCGCTCGACTTCGCCGGCCACCGCCCCATGGCGATCGCCTATGGCGAAGCTGGATCTGGACAGCCGTTGTTTTTGCTGCATGGACTTGGCAGTTGGAGCTATAACTGGCGGTTCTGCGTTGAGCCGTTAGCGCGTTCGTTTCGAGTCATTTGTGTGGATGCCAAAGGCTATGGCTTCTCGGAAGCCTCGACGTTATTACCTGAGCCATTACTTGAGCCAGCGGAGCATCAAGTAGTAGAGTTGGTGAGGATCATTCAAGCCTTGAGTGATAGCCCCGTGATCATAGCCGCAGAATCTTTGGGAGCATTGACGGCTTTAGCAGTTGCCCAGCGCCATCCAAAATTGATTGAGCGACTGATTGTGATTAATGTGCCAATTTTTCCGAAGCGATTGCCTAGCTTGGGGATGCGATCGCTGGCCTCTTTACCCCTACCGCTGGTGCAATGGCTCGATCAAGGGCAGTACATTCGTCCATTGGCACCCTTGGCAAGGCAAATTACCCGAATGATTCGGCGAGAAGTGGTCTTTGATCCCAAGACTATTACTGCTGAAGAGATCTACTGGCTGACTTATCCATACCTCTATTTGCCAGGTACGCTGACTCAGTTTGCAAAGGATTTACGGCTAGCAGCCCAGCAGATCGATCGCTTGCACTGCCAGCAGCCCAACTTGATTTCTGAAATTCAGCAAGATCTGGCTAAAATAGTCTGCCCTACACTGATCCTATGGTCAGATCAAGATCGCTGGTTTCCGCTAGAGGATGGAAGACACCTGAAGCATCGTTTACCTCATGCTCGGTTTCAAGTCCTGCCTTGTTGTGGCCATGTGGCTTCCAGCAACCAGCCTAAAGCGGTTAACCAAGCAATTTTAGGATTTTGTGGTTTTGCACAAGGGGTTTGAGAAAATGCTCTAATGTACGGTGAGCACTGCCCACTCAGGAAAATTCTCCAATCAACCGAAAGAATCGAGATCCAGTGCTTTAGAGCCACCTCGCTCTAACTCAACTAAGATCTTGCCAAGCTGCCACCAAACCAGTAAGGCCGTTAGCAGCGTTAGGGGCAAGGCGATCGCGTAGGCATAGCTAGTGGGAAACCCAAAAATTTGTACACCGGAAGCTAAAAAGACGCAGATGCCTGTGCAAATTCCTAAAAACGTCAGGCTCAAGGAGAAGCTTTGAACATTTTCCAGGGTTTGAGTGGTACGGTTTTTCGCCCACTCGTTCACAGATTGTTTTAATGTGGCGTCAAAGGCCAGCCCAGAAGTGATGCCTGCAAATAAACCGGCGACGAGCAAGAAATAGGGGGGATCGTAGTACACAGATGACTCCTTGACGGGAATGTTGGGATTTAAGGCAGAGCACGATCAGCAGTCAACTGCTTCAGCCTTGTATGGCTACTTAGGTTTCTTTCTGACCAGAGAAGGACATAAAACCTGACACTGAGGGCAGGAGTGAGGCTGCTCTTTCGGCTGAAAACTCCGTTAATGCCCCGATCGCTGCACTAAATAAACGAACAGGTTTAACATCATCTTTAATTAAGTTCCAGAGCCGTTGAACCTCTTCAGTATGGAGGCGATCGTCTTCTACAAGAGCCAGAAGGATCTGGCGTCTTAAGGGAGCACCTTCATCAGACAACAGGTATTGTAGTCCAAGTTGGGCAGTGGGTAGAAGATCAAAAGCGGTATCAGACCGAGCGATCGCAATCAGGTTCTCCAGCCGATCCCACTGAAATTTGCCATCTTTAAACAGCACTTCAATCAGCCGTCGTCGGAGTGCTGCGGATTCTCCTGTCAATAGTCGCCGGGCAACGTAAGGGTAGGCAACATCAATGATCTTAAAGTCAGGATTGAGGCTTAGTGCCAGCCCTTCTTGAGTGACGACCGATCGAATAATCAGGGCAAATTTTGCGGGTAGACGGAACGGATAGTCATACATCAATGCCGAAAATTGATCGGTAATGGTTTTGAAGTTGAAATCTCGCACACTTTCACCCAATGCATTGCCCAGAATTGTTTCTAAGGCTGGAATGATGGGACGGATGTCGGTATTAGGGGTCAGAAAGCCCAGCTTGACAAAATCTTTTGCCAACTCCTGGTAGTCTTTATTGATCAAGTGAACAACTGAATCGACCAGGGTTTCTTTTGATTCTTGAGGCAACTGATCCATCATGCCAAAATCGATGTATGCCATCCGTTGATCCGATGTGGCAAATAAATTACCAGGATGAGGATCAGCGTGGAAGAAGCCAAATTCTAAAAGTTGACGTAGACCAGCAGTTACCCCAATTTCGATCAAGGTGTCCTGCTCAAGGTTGGATTCACGAATTTTTTGTAAATCCGTTAATTTTAGGCCATGAATCCATTCCAGTGTCAGAACATGCTGGCTGCTGTATCTCCAATAGATCGACGGCACCTTGACAGTCGGGTCGTTCTGAAAATTGGCTGCAAACTTTTCAGCATTGCGTCCCTCATTCAGGTAGTCAATTTCTTCAAATAGCTTAGTCCCAAATTCGTCCACAATCATCGTGAGGTCATGACCCAGATTCAACGGCAGCCAGGGAGCCAGCCAAGCCGCTGCCAAGCGCATCAGGTACAGATCCAGCGTTAAAATGGGCAGCAGATGAGGGCGTTGAACTTTGACTGCTACTTCTTCACCTGTGTGTAACTGTGCTTGATAGACTTGCCCTAAGCTTGCAGCCGCAATTGGCTGAGGTGTGATCCGGCTAAAGATTTCATCAATACTGTGGTCTAACTCTTGCTCAATGATGTTGAAGGCAAGGGGGGTAGGGAACGGCGGTAGCTGATCTTGGAGCTTCACCAGCTCGTCTAGAAAATCTTTCCGAACTAAATCGGGTCTTGTGGAGAGGGCTTGCCCTACTTTAATGAAGGTGGGACCTAGACGGGTCAAAATCTCGCGAAGTTGGTAAGCACGCTTGTATTTCTGTGTTTCAGACCGATTCAACCAACTGTCTACTTTTAAGCCAAGAATTAACCCAATGAACAGCCAGAGGACGACTACAGCCCGCCATATCGCTCGCCAAGGACGAAATCGATAGTAGTGAGCGATAGACTGGGCATCGTAGTAGCGCATCTGTTCCAGCGGCATCTGATGTGATGGATGCGGGTTTGATGGATGCGAGTCTGATGAATGCGGGTCTGATGAATGCGGGTCTGATTGGGATGAACTCACGCTTTTTTGCCTCTCTAGCCGGAATCGAGAATTACGGTTGCCTCAACTTGTTGCTTGAGCGACTGCAAAATAGCTAATTGCAAAATAGCCAAAACAGTCCTTCGGTTTGCTCTGGTAATGCTTGAGGCAAGTCCGTACAGACTCCAGATTCAAACCAGTGAGGGCGTCCATTATTTTGAACTAGATTTATTAACTCTAGTATAAGAAACTTACAAC
>JAAUOQ010000062.1 GCA_012034795.1 Leptolyngbyaceae cyanobacterium CRU_2_3 | reverse complement strand
GGCAAGGTGAAGTAGGAGTTGCTTCTGGAACATCCTGAGCGAGAGCCTGGTTGAGGTAAGCCATTCCCACCTCAGCGATTAGCACTAGTAAAATAGTCGGTAATGTGGCTTTGAAGACTTTGAAAGATTTCTTACTCATGATGACTTCTCCTAATATAATGAGCTTGCACAACGTTAGGTCGTGCATTAGGAATGGGGTCTAAAAGCAGTAGCGAGTTGTAATCAATGCTTAGCGACTACACGATAAACTACCGTCAATCAGATTACCATCCCGCCATAGACCCTTTTGAGACGACCCATCTGCTAGAAGGAAGATCCCTTCACCCTGACACTGATTGGCTTGAAAGTCTCCAACATAGCGATCGCCATTTCCTAGCATCCAGATCCCTCGTCCTTCAAATTGATCTTGTTTGAACTGCCCTACATAGCGTCTGCCATTTTTAAAGGTGTAAGTACCGCAACCATTACGCTTCCCCTGCTGAAGTTCTCCGTCGTAGCGATTCCCAGTGGGAAAAACTACGATCGCTCGTCCATCGGTTGGTAGACCATTTTGCAGTGCGCCATAATATTGAGCACCATTGGGATATTGGTAGTCAGGAGAGATAGACGGCAGAGGGGGGGGGGAGGTTCCTGACAGGGCAAAGCGGGCAAAGCTAAGGAAGTGGCAGTAGCGGTTGGCAGGACAGTGGCTGTAGGGGTGGCAGTAGACCAGGGAGTCACGGCAACCACATTGGATAAGGAACGGGGGTTTAGCGCAGTGGCAAAACCGGCGATCGCCACAATGCCCAAGATTCCGGCTCCAACCCCAAGCTTCCACGGACTAGAGCGGTTGCCTAAGCCTGCCCTTAAGCCTTTGGAAGAAAATGGAACAGTAGAGAGAACTGGGGAATCAACCTTAGAAACAAAAGGAGATGGCAGAATTGCCGCTACTTTCGTGACTTCCAAACCTCCTGGCTCAATGGCAACGCTGGTTATGGAAATATCTGAGAAAGAGGTTGGCTCAATGACTGACGCTTGAGACCTCTCAGCTTCAATATGAGATAGCGAGGGTGGGTTAGATGGCGAGGGTGGGTTAGATGGCGAGGGTGGGTTAGATGGCGAGGATGGGTTAGATGGCAAGATCTGGGTAAAACCAGAACCTTGATTCATCATTTCCCAAGCTAAAGCTGACTCAGTAGCAAGGGAGGCAAACTCGACTGCCGCAACAATATCACCGCGTTGATTCAGTAATTTTTCAAGAGCTTGCAGTGGCTCTGCCACCGTTTGATACCGGTCTTTAAAGTGGTAACGCACCATGCGATCGAGAATGTCTCCTAGCTCAGGGCTAACCTGTCCTGATTCGAGCAGAGGCAACATATCTTCGAGATGTCCTGCAACCCCTTCGTCAGGCTGAGATGCGGCGGCTCGCTCTCCCAACGATAAAGCAGATTTTGTGCGCCAGACAATTTCACCCGTTTGCAGATCGCGCTTCAAAAGGTGAGGGCGGAGACCTGTCAATGCCTGAATTCCCAGCATTCCCACCGCATAGATATCACTATTAAAACGAGGATTGCCGCTTAACTGCTCTGTGGGTGTATAACCCTGAGTTCCGATGGCAATGGTCATGGCTTGCCCAAATTTTGAGTCTGGCAACGAGGTACTCACCTGCTTTACCGCACCAAAATCAATCAACACCACTCTGCCGTCCTGCCGACGACAGATGATATTAGAAGGCTTAATGTCTCGATGGATAACGTTCTGCTCATGGACGAATGCCAAGATACTTAAGATGTCTTGCAGCAGAACAATGACTCGATTTTCTGTCCAAAGCTGATGCGGTAGGAGCTTTTGATCGAGAGACTGTCCCTCAATTAACTCTTGGACTAGATAGAATTCATGATTGTCCTCGAAATGGGCCAGTAAGGCGGGAATTTGAGGGTGATGTCCCAACTGATAAAGCACTGTGGCTTCAGTATCAAACAGTCGCTTAGCAACCGACCAACGAGCCATATTGTTGACTTGTGGTTTCAGTTGCTTGACTACGCAAAGCGGGTTGCCCGGCAATTGAGTATCCTCTGCCAGGAATGTTTGACTAAATCCGCCTGCTCCAAGTTGCTGAACCACGTTGTAACGGCCGCCAACTTGGTACTTTGGGAGTGTGTTTTGCAACCGTTTGATAGCGTTCAATGTTCTCTAATTCTCTAGAGGAAAGGGGACATCACAAGTTAGGTTATGTTTTCAGGGTAAGGGTGATGGGATTGAAAGCCCTCTGGTATGAAAAACATTATTCCCTTGAAAACATCGCTCAAGCTAAAAACCCTGTCTTTAGGTGTTCCTAACCCCAACCCTGTTTTGTGCCTAACCTTGAGCTTCATCCCAGATTCTCTCAGTTCTTAGCTTGCAGCATGGCTAATTCTAGAGGCTTGCTTGCTTTTTTAATAAGTAGATGCCCGTACCCCTCTGGAAAATCTGCTCTGATTATGTAACAAGGGCTAGGAACTTTAGAATACCTCTCAGGGCTGAGAGAGTCAATTTTCTCAGTAGATGCTCCACCTCTGTCATGATACCCAGTGCCACTGTACTGACAAGAGAGACTAAAAAGCTTTGAGTTGATCAAAGCAATAAGCAGTTATTAATTGAGAATAGCTCAAATCAAGCTAATTCGGTAGTTTGAAGCGCGATGAAAAGAAAATTTTTTGGGAGGAACATAGATCAATTTTATACGTCGATTAGCTTTGCGATAGATCTAGCTATTCATAGATGAATCAACGAGTTACTAAAATCTATTGGGTAATTGCATAATTTATGATCATGCGATCGCTCATACCACCCGCAAATAATCAGTTACCTATTGAAAAAGAATCAGCAATCAATTTAACAAAGTGAGACAATTTAAAAAAAGACAGCGAGGCATGTTGTGCCTCACTGTCTCTCTAGATCTGTCTGACTTTTAGTGAGTAGCTAAAGAATGAATAAGAGATGTTGATCGGGATAGGGTTGGAAATATCTATGTCAATGTCTCCAAGTGACTATAGCAATCCTAAATCAGGTATAAGCAAACCAAAGAGGGGTTTGGGGACGGAGCCTTCAAGGAAGAGTATTGCCCCTCTACCTCCTCGCGCAAATCATTTGGGATTACCACATTGACAGATTCATAAACGGTTGTAAACCTGTTGAAGAAATCTGCTAAAAGCCTATCTAAAAACCTGGTTTGTAAAGCCAGCATTGCTCGCCTTACCTGTGGTTCATTCAAGGCGATCGAGAGGTTTGGCTAGACTTTCAAGGATGACCTAAGCAACAGCTTAAGCGTAGTAGCGTTGCTCCAACCAAACACAAACTTCATTTTCAGTGTCGAAGCATTGGTTTTGATTTGTCACAGGATCAAAAACATGCCAGTAAGGTCTGCCGTAGTGATCTTGTTCCTGACGAATACGAGGCTCTAAATTAAGCGTTGCTATGGCTTGCCAAACGTTGCTTAGCGCAGCCCAAAAGCCAGATTTTGGGTTGCTAGTTTGACTTTTTGAGTCGCAGGATTTTGGAAAGAGTTAACAAAGGGTTGGGTAAGGGTTTTCATGATATTCCTCCTAGAATTTGAGACATCCCAGCACGTTCACCCTTGAATATTAGGGGAGTCATTTGAGTGGTTTGACTCAAGTTAAAGGTTTGTGTTTTGAGACCTAAAACTGCTCGCTGAATGCTATGTATTTAATGTAGGAACTTTGCTACGAAGATGCAAAAGGTAACATTCATCATTTCCATGAAAAAATTCATAGATCAAAACCTGTGCTTTTATAGCGCTTCGCACTTCGGTAAAACCCAATTACTTGGCTTCTTGGTTTGCCACGACTGCTGATCCGCAAGAAGTGATGCGATCGACTCCCTCAAAGCTGCTGCAATTGTGGCAGTTCTTTTCAGTAGGACAAGGGAGCGATCGCCCTGCTGTTTTACTTGGTGTAGACATCACCTACCCCAAAACAGCCCGATCGCCATCCAACCAGAGACCATTCTCGCGTTCAGAGCGATTGATCCACCTCAACCCCCGACCTTTGGCAGATCAAACGGGAGCGATCGGGTTCCAAGTGAGAAGCTTGCGATTCTAAGTGCGATCGTTCCGGTTTCAGATTAGAAAATTTGAGTTCAGAACTGCAATGCTCTAAGTTTTTCTTAGACTATTCCAGTTCAGAGCTGCAATCTTGCCGTTTGAAACGAGAACGGTCGGGTTCCAAGTGCGATCGTTGCTGTTTCAACCTGCAAGTTCCGAGATTGGAGGGCGAACGCGGGTTGAAACAGATGAAGATTGAGCAGAGCGGCTCCATAGCAGGTAGCCCAATAGAGGATGCTGCTGCCTATTCGACCTATGGGCGATCGCAAACTGCTTTGGGGCATACAATTCAGTGTCGGCTCAACAGAGAAAATATGACACACCTGTTCTTCTGTTCATACTTAGCAAATGAGGTGGAGCTAACTGAAGAGAGAGAGCAGCATATTACAGCCACTCATCCTGGCACACTCCCTGATTATTTAGAGCAATTAGCAGAAACTCTGGCAGATCCAGATCAAATTCGCCGTAGCGATCGAGATGCAACGGCTCTCCTGTTTTCCAAATGGTTTGATACGATTCGGACAGGCAGATACTTTATTGTTGTGACGGTAATCAAGCCCGATCAAGCCCGCTATTGGGTGATAACGGCTTATACGGCTCGAAAACTAGCTGGAGGTGAAGTGATATGGCAGAAACCTTGATGTTTCACTATGACCCAATTGGAGACATTCTTTATATCAACAAACGTTCTCCTTATGCCGAGCAGGAATCGGAAGAAATTGGGGATGAAGTGATTGCCCGCCTTAATCCCCTATCAGGTGAGGTAGAAAACCTAGAGGTTCTATTTTTCACAAAACGGTTGACGAGCAACCCCTTCCTAGAGTTGCCAATTATCGCCGATTTGAAGATTGCTACTGCTTAAGCGTTCCAAGTGCGATCGCTATTGTTTTAACTCGCAAGTTCCGAGAAGGAAGTGCGATCGGCTACATCAGCCATCCTCTTTGCTCCGGCTCTCCTCTATGCGCCTCAATGCAGCAGGATGGGGATACTTGTTCCGGTTAATCAGAAGTTGGCGCTCCAAAAGGCGATCGCTGTCGTTGAAATCTAAAATTCTGGCAGTTACCTCTCCAACGGTGCTGAGCGGCTCAAGTGTAGCGTCTTGCAAGCGAAAATGTTCCGACCACCGATCGCTGCGTGGATTGTAGAAGCGGGTGAACTCCCTCGTTTGCCAAAAGATTGAGCCGATATCGCTACCTTTGTACCGATTGCAAAAGACACAAGCATAGGCAAGGTTGCTAGCATCGTTAGAGCCACCATGCTTGAGGCTGATAACGTGGTCAATGGTGCAGCCAAACACGGTATCTTGTTCGTGCATCAAACAATATTCGCATAGGTGATTGGCGCGATCGGCAACCAGCCTTCGCAGTTCTTGATTAATGTAGGGACGCTCCATGCCCAAACCCCTCCATGCCCAAACCCTAGCCTACGGGAATATATTGGTAAGCACGAGCCTTAGCCAGGCGCAAAAGATGCTCCAGCATCAGGTACTGATCCAGTTCCGCCTTTTCATCATCTGCAAGATTGCCCGTCTTCTCTCGAACAATCAGTTCCGCCACTCGCTCTTTGACCACCTCTGAAGGCTGGAAGTTGGTCAAGCTTTCGGGCGTGGTTCCAGCCGCGAGGAAGTCAATAATTTCTTCGTAGGCTCTTGTCATAACGGTTGGTGCAGACATGGCGTGAACAACTCCAGTGCAGGTTGCTAGTCCAATTTAAAGGATTGCCGTCGAGCTGATGCAATTAGAGTGATCGACTCAGCAATCCTCTGAACGGCGATCGCCTGCTAGAACCAGAAAGCCTTTAGCTAGGTCAACTGCTATGATCACAGCTAGACACAGCCAGATTAACGGAATGACCCGATATATCCTCGATACAGATCATCTGTCCCTATGGCTTGAAGGACATTCCTTTTCCGCAAGCAGCGAATTCAAAAAGACGTTCGGATAGTAGCGATCGCACTTTCAACAGACAGTGTTTTGGCTACCCGCAATCACAAAGATTTTTCTCAAGTTCCGAATCTGATCATCGAAGATTGGACGCGGGAAAGCGCTTGAGCTTTAGTAAGGCAAATAAATTGGATGCCGCGATCATTTCGGTTATAGAAGCGGGTTAACTCCCTGTGAATTACCCGACGCTCATCGCTAGGCGATAGAGCGCAGGCTTCCAACTTCAACGGGAACAACCTCGGAGTTCATGGATTTTTTACGTCCAGAACCCTTTGGATTTACACTCCCTCGATTGGCAGAAGCGCTGATTCCCAACGCCAAAATTCGCAAGCCTTCATTTCTGATATTGATTGCGGCATTCACATCTCGGTCGTGCCGTTGATGGCAATGAGGGCAATCAAATGAGCGCACAGAGAGATTCATTTTCTGAATCGGTAGCAGTGTGGTGGAGCAAAGGTGAGATGAGGGAAAGAACCTGTCTATTTCAAGATATGTTTTGCCATCAAACTCAGCCTTGTACTTGAGCATCGTGCAGAACTTACCCCACCCAGCATCGCTGATAGCCTTGGCTAGGGTGTGATTCTTCACCATGTTCTTCACTGCCAGATTTTCCACCACCACAACTTGGTTTTTCGTTAACTAGCTTGCGAGATAGTTTGTGGAGGAAATCTTCTCTGACTCGTGCGATTTTGCCATGAACTTTAGCAACTATTCGACGCGCTTTCAGGCGGGTCTTGCTGCCCTTGGTTTTCTTAGATAGCTTTTGCTGCTTACGCTTTAAGTTCTTGGCGTGTTTCTTGAGGTGTTTGGGATTGCGGAACTTTGAGCCATCAGAGGTGACAACAAAATCAATCAACCCCAAGTCAATTCCAACGGCTTTACCTTCACTTGTGATTTCCGCTTTAGCCATACCTACACCTTCGGTGGAGCGTAGCTCTACGTCAATCAGCAAAGAAGCGTAATAGCGCTCATCAGGAGTCTTAGACACCGTAACGGTTTTGACTTTTCCGATGGGTAAATCACGATGAATCCTAGCTTTTACGGTTCCCAAATTACCTGGAAACTTGATAGCGTCCCCACCTGCAATCTTGACGTTGGCTGGATATTGAACTGACTGCCTATCAAACTTGCTCTTGAAGGTAGGGTATTTTGCTCTACCTTCAAAGAAGTTGATAAACGCTTGAGAGAGGTTCAAAATAGACTGCTGGAGACACTGTGAGTAGGTTTCCTTGAGCCATTCAAATTCTTTCTTCAGTTCGGGTATCCGTTTCTTCATGTCGTAAGCAGATATGCCTTTACCCGTTTCCTTGTATGTCTCAGACATCAGGGAAAGTGACTGATTCCAGAGCCATCGAGTTGCACCAAAGTCTTTGGACAACTGGATAATCTGTTCTTCAGTAGGATAAATTCGTACCTTCGTTGCTTTTAACATGTCCTTATTTTAGCGTATTTCTAGATTTCTGATAAGAGGTATAGATAGTGTGTTCATTCGGTCGCTGTTCTCTTCCCTTGCCTTTGGCATCGGTCAGAGAACGCACTCTCACTCACGCGCCTCTCATCCCGACGCTCACCTGAGTACAGGTAGAGCGCGGGGCTTTCTCTTCTAGAAGCTAAAATTGAGTCAGAGCCGATCGATCTTTGCAATTCGGTCAATGGATCACAGAAGGAACCGATGAATCTCGAAAACATCAAGTTGCATCAGTTACGTTGTCTGTTAGAAGTAGCAAAGTTCGGCAACTTTAGTGAAGCTGCTCTCAATTTGGGTGTGTCTCAGTCTGCCGTAAGCCACGCGATCGCTGCACTAGAGGGAGAGTTGGGCATCGTCTTGTTTTCGCGCGGGCGGCATGGAGCCACGCTGTCCCCCGTAGGAGAACGGGTAGTCGTTCATGCCAAAGATATGTTGCGATCGCTGGAGAACATTGGCAAAGAAGCCACCTTAACGAAGGGCTTGCAGGGTGGCGAGGTACGCATTGCCGCCTTCCGGAGTGCTGCAACTCATGTGCTGCCCAAGGTAATTGCCCAGTTTCAAAAAAAGTTTCCAGCAATCACGGTGGTTTTGGTGACTCGCAGAGCTACAGCACCATCGAAGATGCCCTCCGCAAGGGGCAGGTTGATTTGGGCATCACGTTGCTGCCCGCTCCGCCTGAATTTGAGGCATGGGAATTATTGCGAGATGAATACATTGTTCTGCTGCCACCCGATTGGACGATCGCTAACGACCCCCTAACCTGGGAACAACTCACAACTTACCCGCTCATTTTGCCCATTGAAAGTGACGTTTGCCGGGGACTGATTGCTGGATACTGCCACCGGCTGGGGCGATCGCTCAATCCCACCTATGAAGTGCCAGAAGATTCCACTATTTTAAGTATGGTAGAGCAAGGACTGGGAATGACGATGATTGCCAGGCTGGCAGCAGAACCCATTTCTGCAAAACTCCAGATCAAGCATTTACCTGAACCTCTAGAACGGGTCATAGGCGTGGTCACACTGGCTGGAGCGCTGCATCCTCCGGCAGTTTATGCATTTGTCCATGAACTTAAGCAAGCCAAGCGGTCGAGTGCTTTGCCTGTTTGAAAAGTGTCGGCAGGGTCGTGTCTCTAGCTGGCGTACACCAAAGCCGGGACGCGCTTGTAGGCGGGAGTGCCCGATCGCGCTTCAATGCGTGCCTTGAAAATCACGTTGACTTCAGGATAGAACATCAGCGCTGAGCCTTCCCGCACCATGCCATAGATAATTTCTACATTTTCTAGCTTTCCAGCATCGGCTTGGACTGTGACGCGATCGTGTTCTTGCAAGCCTGCCTGCTTTGCGTCCCCTGAGTTCATCAAGATGCAGTTGCGATGGGGCATGCCGCGATACTGATCGCCAATTTTGTAAACCACTGTATTGTGCTGCGAGTAGCTGCGTCCAGTCATAAGGGCGATCACAATGCCGCGAGTCGATTCGGGCACGCCGAAGTCTTGCTTTTGCGGCAAAGACAGAATGGGCAGGGCGTGACGAACATTTTGGCTTTGCCCGAAGGGGTAGCAAATTTAGGTTCCTGGAAGATGCGCCCAGAGATGGTGAATTCTGCTTGAGTTTCGTCGATCGCCGCCATTTTTTCAAACCCTGGTATGGTTCGGGCAATCAGTTGACGCACGTACTTGGTATCTTGTAGTTGCCGCCAATCCACCGGGTAGTCACCGTGTAGGCGGTGGGCTAGCTCTGTCAAAAATTCTACTTCTGAGACCAGGTCGGCTGAGGTCAGATGCGTTTTGCCTTCATCGTTGAGACGGATAAAATTATTGCCCGATTCTGTCGTGGTTTTGTGGGGATTCTCGAACCGATTGAACACCGGAATGATCAGGGTGTTCTGCTGGGCTAGTCCGTGGAAGTGTCCCAAGTTGGGCTTAGTTGCCAAATAGATCAGGGTTTCAATGTTGCCGAGAGCACGTTTGGCTTGGGTTAAATCAGGCTGTGCCGCGTAGAGATTGCCCCCCAAACATAGCAACGAGTCTACCTGATGCGTATCAGCCGCTTCAATTAAGGCACGAGTGTCATAGCCTGCGGGCAAATCGAGCGATCGCCCCAGCAGTGATTCTAGCGCCTGCCGAATTTCTTGCTTCAGCCGAGTAGTGACGCCCATTGAGCCGAAGCCTTGCACATTTGAGTGTCCTCGAATGGGCATGGTGCCTGCGCCTTCCTTGCCTACATTGCCTGACATCAATGCTGTGTTGGCAATGCTGTAAATGTTATCAACAGCGTTATCGTGCTGGGTAGCGCCCATAGCCCAGGCGAATACTGTGCCCTGAGCGGTGGCAATCATCGTAGCTGCCGCCTCAATTTCGAGTTGGGAGATGCCGCAGGTGGCAGTGAGGGTAGCCCAAGGCGTAGACTGGGCCTGTTCAACCACAGATTGCCAGTCTTCAGTGTGCGATCGCAAAACTCCAATTTCGCTAAGCCCTTCTCTAGCAAAGCTTTCTGGATACCGACAAAAAGTGCTGTATCGCTACCCGGAATCAACTGAAGGTACAGTGAGGCAATATCTGATCCAGGAATCAAAGACTTGATAGGGAAGGCCGGAGAGCCAAATTTTACTAGCCCCACCTCCACGACTGGATTGACGATGATGATCTTGCCACCGCGATCGCGCAGCTTAATCAATTCGTTCATCAACCGGGGATGGTTAGAGGGCGAGTTTGACCCAATCAGTACTACGCAGTCGGCATGTTGGAGGCTTTTCAGACTCACCATCGAAGTGCTGGTGCCAAAAACATCCTTCAGACCCACTGTAGAAGGAGAATGGCACAAATCCGAACAGTCTGCCAAATTGTTAGACCCTAGGGTCCGCATCATCAGTTGCAGTAGGTAGGCCGCTTCGTTGGACGATCGCCCTGAGCTGTAGGAAGCCACCCGTTCGCGTGGTTTACGGAATGCTGTTTCGGCAATCTGATAAATTTCGTCCCAAGAAATCCGCTCGTAGTGTGTGCTGCCAGATCTGAGAATGACGGGGTAGCTCAGCCGACCTAGGCGATCGGCTTCCAGAGACGTTAGCGTTTGTAGTTCGGCCAGGCTGTACTGGGCAAAAAAGTCGTCTGCAACGGGCGGCATAATTTCAGCCGTAATGGCTTCTACGCTTTTCATACAGCGTTGCAGTTTTTCACCGTTTTCGTTGGTGAAGCCGCCCTTCTGTCCACCTGTTCCCCAGGCACAGGACAAGCAGGCGCTCTTGTGCAGTAGCGTTTTCAAGCTTTGACCTTGGGCTGGCTAGCGTATGCTCTGCCCAATATTGAATAATAGGTAACCCACCCCCTATTTCGGGCACATTCTCGTCTGGCAGGCGCTGATGGGCGATCAGGTCCTTGGCGCGATCGTCCGTTTCTTGCGAAACAAGTTCTGCCTCGGTTTGGGTGCCTCTGTCCATGCTTAATTCCCCTTGCCCAGTTGGCTAGCCTGAAAAATTCTGTGATTTCCCAAAATTTATCTTGAATGCGGCATCAAAAGCAGTAGCCGCTGGAGAGATTTCCAGGGAAATACATCAGGCAATGCGATAGGGCAGTCCCTAGCGCAAGCCACCCAGTCGATCAATATTCTCAACTAGGGTCGGTATGCAGTATTCTCCCATTTGCTCCTGCACTTGTGGGGTATTAAACCGCAGGGTTCGCCAGCCCAAGGTTCCCAGATCGTTGTGTCGTAGATTATCTAGCGGAATTTGCTTGGGGTCACTATGCCAGCGATCGCCATCAGTTTCCAGGTTAATATTGCCTTGAACACAGTAAATGGCAAAGTCTAGAAAGTACGTATTTTCCTTAATCTTGATGCGTGCTTGGCGTTCAGCATCTATCTGGAGAGACTTGCAGGCTTGCCAAACTTGGTCTTCTAAAGGGCTGTCGTCATATAAGTCATTAATTTCTGTGGCAGTTGCAAGTTTGTGTAGCGTCGTGGGAATAAAGTTAATCCGGCGTTGGCGATAGCTGACTATGGGTTGTGGCAATTTCTCCAGGGGGGACAAGATGAGTTTGTGATAGCGCTTGTGACTTTTGCGTTGGGTGGTTCATTGGGGAAAGCTGGGCACGATCACAAACACTCACGTCCAAAACCTGTGCGTAGTAGTTCACAGCATATTTCTCGGTGCCAAAAACGCTGGTTTGATAGAATGCCAACCTCTCTGGTGGCCAGCGCCTCTTTAAAAACTTCTCGACGCTGGAGACTGGAATACGATACCAGTGCTGCACTTGAGCGATCGCCATATCCTGCTTATTATTCATAATGGCAACCAATACTTCACCACGCCGAGTCATAAGCTGCCAGACAAGCTAGAGTGTTTGTACTATTTATGTACTATTAATCGTATCACAGGTTTAAACTTTAAAAATTCTTCACTCTTGGGTATCGGTGACCCGCCAACTGAGTTTTAAATTGAGCCAGAAATTCCAGAGGGTGACGAGTGCGATCGCGATCAGGTTGGCAATATAGCGATTGATGCCCAGCACATTGAAGAGGAAATTGAGTAGCAGCACGTTCAAAATTAATCCGGCTAGGCAAACCAGATTGAATTTTATAAACCGTCGCAACCGCTGACGTTTCCCCCTTTGGCGGCTAGAGATGTCCCCAAATGTCCAGCGATCGTTCCACAAGAAGTTATTAACAATCGCGACTTCGGAGGCCAGGATTTTGCTGCGAGTCAAGCCCCAAGCCAGGGTTGAAGGATCGCTTAGCAGATAAAACATAGCCATGTCTACAAATACGCCACTCACCCCTACTAAACCGAATCGCATAAACCGGCGGAACGGCAATTTTTGTTTAAGCCGTTTGAGGCGTCCAGAGGGGCTGCTGATTCTGAGCTTCACCAAATGCATCAAATACTCAACATACTGCTTCCAAGTAACCTTGCTTTCCCCTTCTTTTCGCTCTTGGAAGACATAGCCTACTTCAGCGACTTCTGCAATGTTGCCTCGTCCCAGCACTTCTAAAAGAATTTTGTACCCCAAGGGATCGAGGGTGCAGCCGCCAATGGCACTGCGGCGCACCATGAAGTAGCCGCTCATCGGATCAGAGACTCGGCCTACCACGCGGGGCAGCACAATTAAACCCAGCATTTGGGCACCACGAGATAAAAAACGGCGGGTTGGACTCCAATCGCTAACGCCACCTCCCTCGGCATTTCGGCTCGCAACGGCTAAATCGGCTCCCTGATCAATGGCGCTCAGCAAGTTCAACAAAACCTCTGGAGGATGTTGGAGATCGCCGTCAATCACTCCCAAGACTTGGCCCTGTGCCCTCTGCCACCCCCGAATCACAGCGGTAGACAAGCCTCGTTCCTGCTGCCGCCGCATCACCCGCAGTTGGGGATAGTCAGACATCAAGGCTTGTGCCAGTTCCCAGGTTCGATCAGGGCTATCGTCATCCACCACAAGTAGCTCGTAGTCTTCAGGCAGGGCGGCATCTAGCAGAGTGGAGAGCTGATTGACGATCGCTCCAATATTTTTCCCCTCGTTGTAGGTTGGGATGATCAGAGAAAACTTAACCCTACTTTGTGGTTGCATCGCTTGCCCCTCGCAACTGAGTTTCTCCTGGGGGCAACTCAGTTGCGAGGGCAGGAATTTGTAGTGCTCCTGAAGGGACTGTTAGCAAAGTTTTTGCGGAATCAATCGCCATGTTGCACCAATGTTTTAAGAAGGATTAAAGCAAAGAATATTGACAGTTCGGTTTAAATTACGCGGACTAACCCAATCCAGATTGCTGAATTCAGGGAACTTGTGGGTTTTGTAAACTTGTGGGTTTTGTAAACTTGTGGGTTTTGTAAACTGTGTAGTGTAGAGTTTCAACTGATGTTCTGGCAACTGATGTTCTGGCAGCGATCTGGGAGTGATTTGGGAGTAGTTTGGGTAAGATGAAGGCGATCGCAACTTTAAGAAGATGGTTTTCAGAAGATAACTTTAAAGAAGGCAACTTTAAGGATGCAGTAATAGGCTGCTTTATAGCAAAAAAGTTCTTCTAAAGTACTGGCATAG
>JAAUOQ010000061.1 GCA_012034795.1 Leptolyngbyaceae cyanobacterium CRU_2_3 | reverse complement strand
CGCCTGTCTGCCATTCCGTGTTCCAGTAGAGATGCGCCGTATCCGTCTGCATGTCCGTGCCTTACATGATCCGCGCGCGGATCCAGCTGGATCCCTGTTCCACGGCGATGACGAGTGCAAGCATCATCAGGATGATGGCGAAGGCTTCGTCGTAGTTGAAAAGATCGAAGGCCACCTTCAGATCGACCCCGATGCCGCCCGCGCCGACAAGGCCGAGCGCCGCCGACCCGCGCACGGACTTTTCCAGGGCGAAGAGCGAGGTGGCGGTAAAGGGACGGCAGGCAGGCGGGGTTTGGCATGCCATCCATAACTGCGTTGAGTTAGAGAAATACACCTTTCAACCGACGGTGGCGGCTGATGCCCCACTGGTTTTTCTCAGTCGGGTGGAGCGAATCAAAGGTGCCCATATGGCGATCGCTGCTGCCCGCCAAACCCATCGGCGCTTGTTAATTGCTGGAAACCAGGTGAATACACCAGAAGGAGAGCACTATTGGGATACCGAAATTGCCCCGCATTTAGGCAAAGACGGGATTGAATATGTCGGTGCCGTCAATGATGTGCAGAAGAACCAGCTTTTGGGGCAAGCTGCTGCCATGATTGTGCCAATCGAATGGGACGAACCCTTTGGGATTGTCTTTGCTGAAGCGCTGTCCTGCGGGACACCGGTGATTTCCTCGCCTTCTGGTTCACTCCCCGAAATTGTCCGCCAAGGCGTGGATGGTTATCTCGTGAATCATCTCACCGAAGCCTGTAACGCGATCGAATCCTTGCCACTGATTGATCGATCGCAGTGTCGTCAGCGGGCAGAGCAGTATTTCTCAGCAGCAGTAATCATCCGGCACTATGAACAACTCTACCAACGCCAGATCATGCCTGAAGTTATACATCGTGAACATCCTTCGATCGCAAGTTGAACGGCTTCGCAAACCTGAAGTCAAGAAGGCAAGCAGCATAGTGAAGCTAAATCGATCGCAGATTCGCTAGCGCCTTATGCAAACCCATCCTATTGCTGCATCCTTCCAGTCTTGCACCTGTCGTCGGGTTCTCGTCGTCACCCCTCACTTTGCTCCTACTAATGCCCCCGATAGTCAACGAGTGCGGACGGCATTGCCCTACTTACGCGAATTGGGGTGGGAGGCTCACATTCTATCGGTTCATCCTGATCAGGTCGAACATTCCCAAGATCCCCATCTCAACCAAACGTTACCCCCCGATGTCCCGATTACCCGTGTCAAAGCATTGCCGATTCGCTACACCCGGCGGCTGGGCTTGGGCAACTTAGGATTGCGCTGTCTCCCGTTTATGCAGCAAGCGGGCGATCGCCTCCTGTCTTGCCAATCGTTTGATTTAGTCTTTTTCTCCACAACGATCTTTCCAGTGATGGCATTGGGCGATCGCTGGAAACGACGGTTTCAGATACCCTATGTGCTCGACTTTCAAGATCCCTGGCGCAGCGATTATCACAATAGCAGCACTCAGCCCCCTGGTGGATGGCTAAAGTATGCCGCTGTACAGGCTATGTCCCATAGGCTGGAGCCGCAAGCTATGCGAAGTGTCCAGCAGATCATCAGCGTTTCACCCGCCTATCCAGAGGTATTACAACGTCGTTATCCCTGGCTGCAAGCAGATCAATTTACCGTCTTGCCCTTTGGGGCGCCAGAAGTCGATTTTGAGCAATTGCCACAGATGCAGGTGCGTCAACAGATCTTTGATCCGAACGACGGCAACCGCCACTGGGTGTATGTGGGTCGGGGGGAGCCGATATGGCACCAGCGCTGCGCGCCCTGTTTGCAGCAATTCGGCAGCACCGCGATCGCCATCCGCAACTCTGGCAATCGATTCGTCTGCACTTTGTCGGCACTAGCTATGCGCCAGGTAAACTGGCTACCAAATCTGTAGAAGCGATCGCTCAGGATTATCAACTCGCCGATTTAGTCACAGAACATCCTCATCGCATTCCCTACTTTGAAGCGCAACAAGTTTTAGTCGATAGCGATGCCATTCTGATGGTAGGTTCTGACGACCCCAGCTACACTGCCTCCAAACTCTATCCTTGTGTATTGGCCCGCAAGCCAATCCTGGCCGTGTTTCATCACCAAAGTTCGGTGGTCGAGATTTTGCGCCAGTGTCAGGCAGGACAAGTGGCAACGTTCGATCGCCCCGCAACTCAAACGGATCTAAACCATCAGATCACCCTGGATCTTGACTGGCTGCTCAATCTACCCAAAGGCTACCAGCCCCAAACAAACTGGACGGCGTTTCAGCCCTATACGGCTCGCGCTATGGCGCAACAGTTGTGCCAGGTGTTCGATCGCAGCCTCCTATACAGTCGGAGCTAAAGCCGTGAGCAAAAAGCCAAAAATGGTTCCAGTGTTCTGGGGGCTGATCGCATTACTGCTGTTTGCCAACTTCAAATCCTTACGGCATGTGGCACCAGCAACTGCGATCGGCGGATTAATGATTGGCGCTGCTTGTATGTTTCCTTTTTACCTATGGTGTGCCGAAAAAGTGCGGGGGATACCAGTATTTCCTTTCTTTGCAATTACCTATCTCTGGACGTTTTGTCTGCCGCTCTTGAGCGACAATCCCAATGTCGTGCAGTATTCGCCTGCCGCTCATCTCTACGCCGCTTTCTGTACTACTGTATTTTTAGGATCAGGAACGATCGTTTGGGGACAAATGGTGAAGTCACCAAATAAAAAATTCAAACCCTTCTTTGCATTAAAAGCAGAAAAAGCAGAAACCTTTTTCATTGCTGTTGTCGGGGCGGGGGTGTTTCTAAATATGTACGTGATTGGGGGCTGGACGGGAATTCCCGACAATCTGTTCACTATTGTACGAGGTGTTGTTTTAGGGTTGGGTTTTTTGGGGATTTTTGTGGTAGCTTATCGGGCCGGACAAGGCTTGTTAACTCGGACAAAAGTGAGGGTTTTCTTTGCTTTTCTATGTCTTTACATCCTCACGGCTGCCGCTAGCCTAATTCTAAAAACGGCATTAACAGTATTTCTTTTATCCGTAGTTGCCTTTGTCATTGGGGGCAGAAAGCTACCGTTAATTCCCCTCGTGCTGGGCTTAATTATGCTGCTGCCATTGCACTATGGTAAACATGAAATGCGCCATAAATATTGGGAAGAAGGAACAACCCACTATATTCAACCCTGGGATTACATTTCCTGGTTTCAAGAATGGTCTAGCTATGCTGAAGAGAACTTGAACGAGAAACCCAATCCCTATATTAAAAAAGAGAAGAAAGAATCGTTTATCGATCGCTCTAGCGTCATCCATATGCTGATGATGGCTCAGGAAAAAATTCCGGCTCAGTATCCCTACCTCAACGGTGCAACCTATGCTATCTTACCTCAGTTGATCTTGCCTCGTGCCCTCAATCCCAACAAGATTCGCAGCCACGAAGGTACCCATATGTTGAACATTCATATCCATCGTCAAACCTATCAAGATACTCTAAAAACGACGATCGCTTGGGGACTCTTGCCCGAAGCCTATGCCAATTTTGGACTGATAGGCTGTGCCGGAGTAGGCGCATTTTTGGGAGCATTCTATGGATTCGTGACGCGATCGGCGATCGGTACGCCTGCATTTTCCATCCGCACCTTGTTTTGCATTTTGATTCTCAGTCTGGCGCTAGCATCAACAGAGTGGACAGCCGGGGTCTATACGGCTACCTTATTCCAGTCTTCAATGCCGTTGATTGGCATCAAGGTCGTGTTTATGAAATTGCAGCGTCAGCCTACGGCGCAGAGTTCGACGTAAGTAGTCTTGTAAAAATCAGAGTATTTCTATGAGTAAGCTGGCCATTATCACCTCCCATCCCATTCAATATTACGCACCCTGGTTTCGCCATTTGGCGGCAGATACCTCTCTGGAACTACGAGTCTTCTATCTCTGGGATTTTGGCATCACCCAGCAGATAGATACAGATTTCCAACAGTCGATCCAATGGGATATTCCTCTGCTGACTGGATATGATTACGAGTTTGTCACTAACGTTAGCCCTCGACCTGGTACTCATCATTTCTGGGGATTAGAAAATCCATCGTTAATTCAGCAGGTGAGTGATTATTGTCCCGATGCCGTCCTGCTAATGAACTATAACTACGCCAGTCTGTATCACTTGCTCTGGCATTGGAAACAAACCCCGCTGCTGTTTCGTGGAGACTCTCATCATCTGTTTCCTGGAAGCGGACTCAAAGAATGGCTACGACGACGCTGGATTTCGCTGATTTATCAACGATTTGCAGGCTGCCTGTATGTCGGACAAGGAAACTACGGCTATTTCCGCGATCATGGCGTTCCTGACAACCGTCTCTTTTTCTCCCCCCACGCGATCGATAACGATCGCTTTTTAACTCAAGCTGAATCTGCGGCACAGCAAGCTGCCATTTGGAAAGCTGAACTGGGCATTCCTGAAGACCATGCCGTAGTTCTGTTTGCTGGAAAGCTGATTACCAAGAAACGCCCCCTGGATCTGCTGCGCGCCTTTTTGCAGGCAAATTTATCCCAAGTTTCTTTATTGTTCGTTGGGTCGGGAGTTCTAGAGTCTGATCTGAAAAACCTGGCAGCAAACCATCCGCATGTTTACTTTACTCCGTTCCAGAATCAAAGCTTGATGCCGCGCACCTATGCCATTGCCGATTTGGTTGTGCTACCCAGCTATGGTGCTGGAGAAACCTGGGGATTGGCGATTAATGAAGCCATGTGTTTGGCTAAGCCTGTTCTCGTGAGTAGCCATGTAGGCTGTGCTGCTGACTTGGTAAAACCTCATCACAATGGGCTAATTTTTCCGGCAGGAGATGTATCAGCATTGGTAGAGAGTTTGCAGATTGCTTTTGCCGATCGCCAACGCCTACAGCAGTGGGGAATGGCTAGCCGCCAGATGATTCACCACTATAGCTATACTCAAACGACACAAGGATTGAAAGTAGCACTCAACCATTTAGGAGTTGGGGATTTCACTGAGTATAATTTACTGCGACATATGGCTTAGAACCAAGCTATACATGCATCAGCTATCAACATAGACGCGATCGCAAGCAATTCATATCCACACTAAGAACAAAGCAGATCAAGTTTGGAAGATAAATATGAGCATCGCGATTGTCTTAACCATATCGCTCTTGATTGTCCTACTAGCAACACCACAGGTGAAAACACTGGGTCTGAAATGGGGATATGTGGATCAGCCAGGCAAGCGCAAGGTTCATCAACGCCCAATTGTGCGCGTGGGTGGGATTGCAATCATGGCAGGAACTCTAATTTCCCTGCTGACCTTCTATGGATTGAACACTTTTGGATTAAATATCTTCGGATTGACCGACTTCTCCATTGACGCCCCTCAAACCCTGCAAATTTCAGGGGTGATCATCGGTAGTTTTCTATTCTTTCTGATTGGCTTGGCAGACGATATTTTCAGTTTATCTGCTTCAAAACGGCTGCTCTTACAGGCGATTGTTACTTGCTTGGTCTGGAGCCTGGGGGTGCGTGTGGAGCATTTGCCCATTCCTTTCTGGGGCGCTCTTCCCACAGGCATTTTCAGCCTACCATTGACATTTCTGTGGCTAGCAGGTGTGACCAATGCCATCAACTGGATGGATGGTTTAGATGGACTGGCAGCCGGGATCAGTAGCATTGCCGCAGGTATCTTGGCACTGTTGTGCTGGCAATCAAATCCAGCAATGGCGCTGATTGCGATCGCCTTGGCAGGTGCCACTCTAGGATTTCTGCGTTACAACGCCAATCCTGCCCAGCTATTTATGGGGGATGGTGGCTCATACTTCATTGGCTTTGTGTTGGCAGGTGTTAGCGCGATCGGCTTGATGCAGCCATCCAACTTTACAACTGTCTTGCTGCCGTATCTGGTGCTAGCAGTGCCAATTGCCGATATGGCTAGAGTTATCCTGACCCGACTGTCCGATCGCAAGTCGCCTTTCTTTGCTGACCAACGCCATCTACATCATCGGTTGTTACAAGCAGGGCTTTCGGTTAAACCAGCAGTGTATTTGATCTACAGCCTAACGCTATGGCTGGGCAGTTGGGCGATCGCGCTTCACGTCTCCTACGGGTTGCTGCTCGTCACGATTTCGTCTCTCCTGCTCATCGCCACCAGCCAACCCCTATGGAAAACTCTGCCGCTCACCCTGTTTTCACAACCTTCGATCGTTCCTCCACGCTAATTTCTTTGCTAAATAGTTGTTGCTAAATGGTTGTTGCTAAATTGTTGTCGCTAAATGGTTGTACACCATGACCTCTTCTTGCCCATTAATCCACGTCTGGACTCCCGGACTATTTGAGTTCAAAGGTGGCATTCAGGTTTACTCTGGCTTTTTGTTACGAGCATTGCAAACCCTATATCCCCAAGCAAACATTCAGGTGTTTGTCATGCACGATCGCCAGCTACCTGCCGATCAGCCACAACCCGCCAACACTCGCTTTCATTGGCTGGGAGGCTATCCGAAGCGGTTACGAACCACCACCTTTGCAACTCAAGCGATCGCTTCTGCTGTTTGGCACCGCCCCGATCTGGTGATTACGACTCATCTCAATTTCACCATCGCTGCTCAGATGCTAAAGCAACTGATTGGCACCCCCTACTGGGCGATCGCTCATGGATTTGAGGCTTGGGAAATTCAGCGTCCGGCCCTCCAGCGAGCTATCGTCCAAGCCGATCGGATTCTTGCAGTGAGTGAATACACCCGCGAGCGACTGCTGCAAACCGTGCGATTGTCTCCCGATCGCATTTCACTTCTGCCCAATACTTTTGAACCTCAGCAGTTTCACATTGCGGCTAAACCCACCTACCTGCTGCACCGTCATGGCTTGTCTGCCGATCAACCGATTCTGTTAACTGTAAATCGACTGGCAGCCGGAGAGTCCTATCATGCTTACGATCGCGTCTTGTCTGCTTTACCCCAAATTCGTCAAGTCATTCCCAACGTCCATTACCTGATCGTGGGCAAGGGAAACGATCGGGTAAGACTAGAGCAAGCGATTGCTCAGCAACAGTTGCAGGATTGCGTGACGTTAACTGGGTTTATTCCGGATGTTGAGCTAAAGGACTACTATGCGCTCTGCGATGTCTTTGTCATGCCTAGCAAACTAGAGGGATTTGGGATTGTCTTTTTGGAGGCAATGGCATCGGGTAAGCCAGTCTTAGCCAGCAGTCAGGATGGCGGCAGAGATGCAGTGTGTCTGGGTAAGTTGGGGGCTTTAGTAAATCCAGATGATACAGAGCGATCGCCCACAGTTTAATTGCCATCTTGCAAAAAACTATGCTAATCCTCTACTTTACCAGCCAGAAGCCTTACGACAGCGAGCAGTTCAAGCGTTTGGTTTTCAGCAATTTCAACAGACACTTGCGACCCTGTTATCCCAATATTTAGCCTATGAAAGTTCTCCACATCATTCCATCAGTTTCACCCGTGCGGGGAGGACCCAGTCGAGCGGTATTGGAGATGGTCAAAGCACTGCGGATTCAAGGCTCTGATGCTGCAATTGTCACCACCAATGATGATGGTGCAGATGTTTTGGATGTGCCACTCCAACAGTGGATAGAGTTTCAAGATGTTCCTGTACAATTCTTTAGACGATTCTCTCCAGCTATTCCTCCTGTTCGAGAATTTGCCTTTTCCAGCGCTCTCACGTACTGGCTGTGGCAACATCTGCACGAGTATGATTTGCTGCACATTCACGCCATTTTTTCTTATCCCTCCACAGTGGCTATGCGATCGCCCGCCAGAAACATATTCCCTATGTCGTCCGTCCGTTAGGGCAACTGTGTCACTGGTCGCTCCAACAAGCACGGCTCAAGAAACAAATTTATCTACATGGAATTGAACGGACAAATTTGCAACAGGCATGTGCTCTGCATTTCACATCTCAAGCAGAACAGCAGGAAGCTAGTCAGGTGGGGTTATCGGTTCCCAGTTTTGTCTTACCGCATGGCTTAATTTCACCCCAACCCATTCCCAATGCGCGACAGCAACTGCATCAACAGTTGAATATTCCAATTACACAACCCGTGATTCTCTTTCTGTCTCGGCTTCATCCCAAGAAAGGACTGCCCTACTTAATGGCGGCATTAGCAGACTGTCGCCAGCCTTTCACGTTTGTGCTGGCAGGCAGTGGCACACCAGACCATGAGGCGGAGGTAATCGCCCAGCTAAAATCAGCAGGCATAGACCATTGCACCCGCCAAGTTGGACAGGTGTCCGGCGAGTTTAAAGACTTGCTCTTGCAGGGAGCCGATTTATTTGCCCTGACTTCCCATTCGGAAAACTTTGGCATTGCCGTCCTGGAAGCCCTAGCAGCAGGCACACCTGTATTGACTACTCCTGGTGTAGCACTGGCTCCCTTGATCGAACAAGAGCAATTAGGGTGGGTGACAGATTTAGATCCGCAAGCCATTACTAGAACGTTGCAAACCTTTCTTCGGAATCCTCAAATTACTGAAGGAATGGGTGATCGTGCCCGTCAAATTGTGAGCGATCGCTATTCTTGGAGGCAATTGCCAGAGGCTTAAAAACCCAGTATGACGCGATTCTTAAGCCGTCTATCTCTCCTCAATCGTTGTTCTCAGTGAATCAGCAATAGGTGTTCGCATTAGTTCTATTTTCACATTTAAATCATCATCGGTATGAATCCTACTTCTACGCCTCAATTCACTTCATCGGCAACTTCATCTGTTTTTGAAACTGATGTAATTCAAATGCTTAATTGCGTTACTCCAGTGATCCTAACTTTCAACGAAGCCCCTAACATTGAGCGAACTTTATCTCATCTCGCATGGGCGAAGCAAATTGTCGTAGTGGACAGCTATAGTACCGATGAAACCCTGGATATTCTCAAGGCCTATTCTCAAGTTCAGGTGTTTCAACGTCAATTTGATACCCATGCCAATCAATGGAACTATGGTTTACAACAGGTGCAAACGCAGTGGATTCTTGCTTTAGATGCAGACTATGAGTTGACAAACTCACTAGTACAGGAACTCTCTACCCTTTCTCCCCAAACTTCTACCGATAGCTATGCCGTCCGCTTTCAGTACTGTGTTTTTGGTCAGCCCTTGCGGGGTGCCATTTTGCCACCTCGAACTGTACTGTTTCGCAAAGATAAAGCTATTTACATAGATGACGGACATACGCAACTCTTACAAGTCAATGGTAATACAGAAATGTTGTCTGGCTACATTCGCCATGACGATCGCAAACCGCTGAGCCGTTGGCTATGGGCTCAAGATCGGTATGCCATTTTGGAAGCGCAAAAGCTTAGAGCAATTCCACCTGATCAGTTGAGTTGGAGCGATCGTATTCGTCGTTATAAAGTGATTGCACCGTTGCTAGTGCTATTCTATTGCTTAATTCTCCGTCGCGGTATTCTAGATGGTCAGGCGGGTTGGTATTATGCCTTTCAACGGATGTTGGCTGAAACCTTACTCTCTATTCATTTGCTCAGTAAGGTTCAGTAGATCGCAAAGCTGCAAATAATCCTTTCAAAATCCTGATTTTCCACCCACTGTGCGGGCGGAAAAACCAGGATTTTTGGGGTGTGCGTCGCGCACCCCAAAACCCCATTGCGATCTACTGAGGCTTAGAGCCTATCCCAAAATTCATTCAATTCATGGGGTTGGGTGGCGTAATAATCTACCCGACTTGCTGTCTTTAAGATGATATTTTTTCCAATTCATTTTGTAAGGCGATCGCTACCCTGGTAGACTCCTTTTCCAATTGAATGTAAATGACTCCGGTGTTCTGAAGCTTTTCCTGTTGAGCCAGAGTTTCCAATATTTCACATTGATGGGCAAATGCCGCTGCCCCCACTGTTGCACTCAGAGATCGCAACGCATGAGCAGACTTGCGTATTGTATTGGCATCATTTTGTCCAATTGCCTGATGAATTGCCTGAAGTCGCTTGGGCGCATCCTCCAAGTAGCTCTCGATGACTTGAGTGAGCAAATCATCTTCATCATCCATCATCAGCGATCGCAGTCCATCCAATACTTCCAGGTCGAGCGTTGGGAATGCTGATATAGTTTGCTCTTGTGTTGTGGAAAGCGGTTCAGAAATAAGCGCTTCGGAATTGACAACATTTGGATTGGTACTCAATTGAGTTTCTAATTCCAGTTCGCTCAACTGCTGCTGACCTTTCACTTGAGTCAGCGCCTTTGCCAATGCCTCCAATCGAATCGGTTTACTGACGTAATCATTCATGCCTGCTTTTAAGCACATTTCCCGATCCTCAAGCCGGGCATGGGCAGTCATCGCAATAATCCAGGGGCGTGCAGTATCTGCCCAGCTTTGGCAGATGCGGCGAGAAGCCTCAAAACCGTCCATTCTAGGCATTTGCACATCCATCAGCACAACATCATAGGTTTGACGTTGTAGGGCATTCAATGCTTCTTCGCCATCGTTTGCTACATCTGCCCGATAGCCTAGTTGCTCTAGCATTTTTACAGCCACTTTCTGGTTAACCACAATGTCTTCGACGAGCAAAATTCGCAGTGGCAACCGCTGGGCGAGTTGGGCATCAAACAAAATGGCATTGGCTGGAGGGAGATCGATCATTGAGTCAGAAACTGACGGTGCTGTGAGTGTGAAATAGAAGGTTGAGCCGAATCCTACCTGGCTCTCAACCCACATCTGACCCCCCATCATGTGGCTCAAGCGTTGACTAATGACTAACCCCAATCCGGTTCCTCCATAGCAGCGAGTCGTGGAAGCATCCACTTGGCTAAACGGTTTAAACAGCCGATCCATGCGCTCTGGAGGGATGCCAATTCCTGTATCTTTAACCGCAAATTGAATTTCGTAAACCACAGAGGGAAAACCCTGATCAGGGAGGATACTTGGCACTCCTGCAAACTAGTTCCTTCGCTTTCTAAATGGCCATCGCCCTGATTCTCTCGTTCTCTCGCTGTCACACTCAGTACCACTTCTCCCACATGAGTAAATTTGAGCGCGTTGCTGAGTAAATTCCACAAAATTTGGCGTAGACGGGTAACGTCTCCCAGGATTGCTGAAGGCACATTTACATCAATTTGGTCAACAAGTCTAACTCCTTTGGCAGTTGCTTGGGGCTTCAACAAATCGAGTGCTTCTGCGACACAGGTTCTCAGGTGAAAGGGAATTTCTTCTAATTCAAAATTACCAGATTCAATTTTGGAGAAATCCAAAATGTCATTGATGATGGTTAGTAGCGCATCCCCACTGCTGCGAATCGTTTCGATAAAGTCTAGCTGCTGCAAGTCTGGTTTAGTGTTCAATAGCAGCCCGGTCATGCCAATGATGGCGTTCATAGGGGTACGAATTTCATGCTCATCATTGCCAAAAAATCACTCTTGGCATTGTTGGCTGCTTCTGCCGCATTTTTGGACTGCTCAAGCTGCAATTGAATCTGCTTGCGATCGGTAATGTCTCGGTACTGCCATAAATGCTCTGGATATTCACCACCTCCCAAGATGGGAATATAGTCTCGTTCTAGAGTCCGACCATCCGTTAACAGCACCTCTTCTCCCATAATTGGGGTGCGGTTTGCCAATATTTCAGTCATGCGATCGAAAACTTGACGCGGATCTTGGAAAATCTGCTGATTGTCTTCCAGCATGTGTTGAGAGTTATTGCCCATCAGCGACTCTAGCGTGCAGGCAATGCCAAACACATCGCAGAATGACTGGTTAGCTATCACGACTTGACGGGATTCTGTTTCCAGCAAAATTCCTGACTGCATCCCTGTGACTAACGTACTTAACCGATAAGTCAGGGTCGTGAGTTCTGCTTCTGCCCATTTGCGATCGGTTACATCAATGAAGATGCCTAAACTACCAATGATCTGGCCATTCGGATCGCGCAAGATAGCAGTGGAAAGGCTGATATCCAGCAACTGCCCATTCTTGTGCTGGCGTTGTACCTCTACAGGAGAACAGCCATGTCCTGCAAATTCTCGCTCCAACCAATCTGGAAATGTGGCTTGTTGTGCTACTGGAATTATAGGCAGTGGTTTTCCTAGGACTTCAGCGGCACGCCAACCAAAGATTTCCTCAGCGGCTGGATTCCACAGTTTGACAGTTCCGTCTGGTGCAATAATGTTAATGCCTACTGGGGAAGATTGAATTACTGCTTGAAGGATTTCATGGGTTTCTCGGAGATCTGCTTCTGCCCGTTTGCGTTGCGTGATATCCTGCACCTGAGCCACATAGTAGAGGGGCTGATGATTTTGGTCACGCACTAACGAAACGCTCAGATGTCCCCAAAGGATACATCCCGCTTTATGGCGATAGCGTTTTTCTAGATGGAAGTATGGAATTTGACCAGAGAGAAGCTGCTGTGAATAGTCTCGATCGAGTTGCAGATCGTCTGTATCGTATGTGATTTCTGCAATGCTCAGTCCCAGGATCTCTGCTTCGGTATAGCCCAACATTTGGCAGAAAGGCAAATTAGCCTCCAACAATTGCTCATCTAAGCCCACAATACACATGCCAATTGCTGCTGCATCAAAGGCATTGCGAAACCGCTGTTCGCTTTGGCGCAATGCTTCTTCTACCTGCTTGCGTTGAGTAATATCTCGGACAATGCTCAACACCCCAATCGGGTTGCCGTACTCACTGATTAAGGGCGAATACTGTGCCTCAAAAAATCCGCACCGCCCAGTTTCTGGAACCTCATAAAATCTATCTTGGCTGTTAACTGTCTTACCTGCTAGAGCAGCATAAAAAATTGATCCTCTCCAATTTGCTTGAGAAATGGAAAGACCTCAAAAGCAGATCGACCCATGACGGCTTGACGATTGATCCCAGTCATCTGCTCCATTGCCGGATTCCAAACCGTATAGCGGCAGTCTTGATCGACTGCCAAAATTCCGTCGGCACTGCTATTAATCAACTTTTCAGACAATTCGGCCAGTTCAGCTTTATGAATGGCTGTTGCAATATGGTTACTAAGCTGTTGCAAAAACGCCACTTCTAAACGCTGCCATTGCCTGGAGCTAGAGCAGTGGTGAGCAATGAGGAGTCCCCATAATGGGTTGGTGGAAGGCTGCTGAACAGAAGCGATCGCACCGCCCCCTATCTCTGCCTTACGCAGAATCGGCACTACTAGATTGGCTCTTACCTGCAACTGCCGGAAAATTCTCGGTGGCAAGGTTGAAGGTCAGCAGTGTTGATATCTTCTACGGATTGCATTTGACCCTGGACAAAAGAATCCATCCAATGACCGAACCAAGGATCATCCAACGGTGTCCCTTGCAAAGCTAGATCCGCAGAACTAACGGATTCTCCAGTAATTGCCCCGCTCCAATCGGAATTGAAACGGTAGATGAGCACCCGATCAACCTGTAACAGATCTCGTACTTGATCGACCGTTTTATTCAGCGTGTCAGCTAAATTTTCAGATTGATAGATCCGCAAAGCAAGCGCCGGTAAGCGCTCCATAAAAGGTTCAGGTGTATAAGGTTTCGGACTGCGGGAATGGAGAAAGAAGATTGCTGACTGACATAATGGTAGACCCATAGAAT
>JAAUOQ010000468.1 GCA_012034795.1 Leptolyngbyaceae cyanobacterium CRU_2_3 | reverse complement strand
TTTGTAATCTACTGATCCTCCGCAGATCGCTAATGGGGTTTTGGAGTGTGCATCGCGCACTCCAAAATCCCAAAATCCTGTTTTCCAACCGCGTAGTGGGCAGAAAACCAGGATTTTGAGAGGATTATTTGGAGTTTTGCGATCTGCTGAGGCTAACTGTGGCGGTTATTCAGGGGGGATGTACTTAAACTCATCGCTTCTTCATGGTTTTAGGCTACATCTTTATCAACCTGCAATACCTGTCTCCGTAAAATCTGCTAGCCTTAGACTATGGTAAGGCAGCATACCGTCCGATTGATTCGGAATCCAACGCATAGCCTTCGCATCGATAAGGAAGCACTACCCATGAAATTTACGACGGTTCTAATTAGGACTGTTTAACAAATTTCTGCTCAGAGTTTTCAGGGTAATCATCTCCTTACTTCAAGCTTCCAAATCTTGCGGATGGCATGTGCCATCAAATGAGTCAAAATCATCCAGCAGGTTACGGTCTGGGTAAATCCTACCCAGTCAGTCGCCTCAGTTTTGTAATCTACTCTATCCAATCTGTCCAGTACGATTAGTCTTAAAATCCCTTCTATCAATTGAACAGATTGTCAACTTGTCCAGATGAATTGAAGGTTTCAACGGTCGATATTGGAACTTTAACCCTTCTTCATGGATCAATTTCAATACTTTTTCAATACTTTGACGATTAAAATCCTGCTAGTCGTTCGGAAGTCCAGAATGACTAAATAGGTTTAAAGTCCTTCCATACCCAAGCAAATGAATAATAGCAAGTTTGCTTACATTACAAGGCTGAATACCTGCTGACTTATCCTCCTTGAACTGAGCCGGAGCATCCAATGAATACCATCTCTATGGGCGCATATAGACCTTCCCAAAAATTGCACCCGCTAAGCTTACTCGCTCAACTTGCCAGTCGGCAGACCAATGGCTGTTTACAGGTTTCTAGTGGAACCGTGACCTGGTCTATTTATCTAGAGCAAGGCAAAGTGGTCTACGCCTCCAATACGGTAGATCCGTTTGGGCGGCTCGATCGCCAGCTCCGGCGACTCAGCGCTCAAGTGCCCAGCTTGATCAGCGCGATTCGCGTCCAACTGCGTCTATTATTTGAGAATTCATCAGAAAGCAGTTTGCCCCATGGCCGCGATTACGAGGCATTATGCTGGTTAGTTGAGCAACAGCATTTGACGGTACCCCAAGCAGCCGGGTTAATTGAAAACCTTGCTAAGGAAATATTGGAATCCTTCTTGCTGGTTCAAATGGGGAATTACGAAGTTATTGAGCAAGATCTGCTAGGCGGATTGCCTCGGCTGTGCCAGCTTGATCCACGCCCTTTAGTAGAATACTGCCAAAATCATTTACGGCGGCGACACTTCACTGGGCAAGCCCCTACAGCAGCCGAACAATCTCCCACAGCCGGGCAGAACGGTACTCGTCCCACGGCTGAGAAGCTTGCACCTGCTTATAGTCAGTCTACTAATCTAACCCCTGCTAGACCTGCTCAACCGTCTAGTGAGTCCTCTAAAGCCACCTACAAGATTGCCTGTATTGACGATAGCCCTACGGTGCTGCAAGCGATTCAGATTTTCCTGGATGACAAGAGCTTTTCGGTGATTGCCATCAATGACCCTGTTAAAGCGCTGATGCAGGTGATTCGCAGTAAGCCAGATTTAATTTTGCTAGATGTGACAATGCCTAATCTAGATGGCTACGAACTCTGTTCGCTGCTGCGGAAACATCCCAACTTTAAAAATACTCCCATCGTTATGGTGACGGGTAATACTGGCTTTATCGATCGCGCTAAAGCAAAGCTAGTCGGCGCATCTAGTTATTTGACTAAACCTTTCACACAGTCAGATTTAATTAAAGTTGTGTTTAAACTAACCTGACTTAGTTCGGCCGATTGATATTTCCCATGATTGATTAAAGGCTAAATAACTAGATCGATCTGGGGAGATGAGACCAGGGAGGTGAAAGGGCAAATCTTGATACCTATCGCTCCCTGGATGGCAAGCTGAACATGGCTTCAACCAATCGTCGTGGGTGTTCAAGTTAACTTTATAGGTCATAGGTAAGCTGCAATTTATATCACAATTCATAGCAGCGCCTCTGAGCAAGTATCCGGATTTAAGTATTCGTTAACGAAATAAGTAGTTGATCCTGAAGGAAATCTAGGATGAGTACAACGCTCATGGGAATGATTTTGGTCGTTGAAGATACTCCGTCTGAGATGGAGCTAATGAGCCACTATCTCAGGGAAAGCGGCTACCGAGTGATTAATGCACTCAGCGCTAAGGAGGCTTTAGACAAAGCAGTAGAGCAGAAGCCCGATGTCGTTGTTACTGATGTGGTAATGCCGGGAATGAGTGGTTTTGAACTATGCCGTAGCCTTAAAAAGCATCCAGTGACTGAGAAAGTGCCGATTGTGATTTGCACCTCTAAAGATCAAGAGATCGATCGCCTTTGGGGGATGAGACAAGGTGCAGATGCGTACATCACTAAACCCTTTACTCGAGAACAGTTGATTCGGGTTGTGAAATCGGTTGCTGGTTAATTTCATTGCAGGCTTAGTTCATGAATCCATCCGCACTTGTCCTTCCAGAGAATAATCGATCGCCAAAGTCCACGGGAGAGACGTACTTAAAGTTTCATCTCAATCGGCAAATTCCAGCCATCTTTTCGATGCGATATGTGCAGGAAGCCCTCATCTTCAGTCTCGCCGCTCACCCCCATGCCCAACATGCCTGCTCCCATGATGGGATTAATGAATCGACGCAGCCGCGTGATTTGGGTTGTGGATCTGGCGCAACTTTTGGGGTTGTCGGTACTAGATGCTAGCAGCACTCAGCAATATATGTTGATTTTGATTCAGGTTGGTGCTGTGCCCCTGGGATTGGTTGTCCATCAGGTAGAAGGAATTATGCGATTGGAACCGAACGCTGTGCAATCGCCCATTGGACAAGTGGCTACATCCCTGGTGCCTTACCTGCGCGGCTGTGTCCTCCAACAACAGGAACAAAAACGAGAAATTCTTCTAGTGTTAGACGGCGAGGCGATCGCCCATTCTCCCATTCTTCGCAACCCTACTTAAATTACAGATTGATTTTCTATTTCATTCGACTTCATTCTGTCCCATTGATCTACTTGCGCCGCGAGGCATTGCCGCTATGACCACTCAACCCCGCCCAGTTTCTACCAAATCTGACCGCTCTTCTGAAGAACCATCCATCTCTTCAGAGCTATCTACTGATGCTGCTCGCGACAGCAAGTCGCCAAATCTTCATCGGGGCAGACGCGCACCCAGTTCAACGCAATCTCAAAATCTTCGGCTGAGATGGTTTTATGAAATGCCTGTCCGCAGCAAACAACTGTTGGCATTAGTTACCTCTGAGCTAATTTCAGCCATTGGACTCGTCAGCGTGGGTTCCTTGCTGATCGTTCAGGGAGGGCGCTCTCAGTTGGTCAACCAAGCTAGCTCTGAGTTGGCAGTCACCGATGTGGAATACAACATGAAGGTGAACCAAATGGAGGGAGAGTTCGAGGCAGTCGTGAGTAACGCCTACTGTTATGACAGGCCG
>JAAUOQ010000467.1 GCA_012034795.1 Leptolyngbyaceae cyanobacterium CRU_2_3 | reverse complement strand
TCGCCGACCTCATCCGCCACGGCGCGCAGCGCCCGGCCCATCTTGGTGTACTGCGAGAACAGCGTCAGCGCGGTGACCAGGATCACCGCCACGACGGCGGCGGCGATCTCCAGCTTCTCGACGAACATGCCGGTGCGGTCGATGATCCAGTCCGACGGCCCCGAGGGCAGCCCCACATCCAGCACCTTGACGTTGGCGCCCCACATCAGGTCGCCGACCCCCTCCAGCACGAAAGCCAGCCCGATGGTGGCCATGCATTTTCGACATCGGCAACATGATGTTGCCTCGGCTGGCCGGGAACAGTGGATCGAGATCATCGGCAAAGCAGCGATTACATCAGGATTGCCGATGGCTAAAATCTTTGAAGCTGATCATGAGCCTGCAACATCTGAGCTTCTTTGCGGGAAACTAGGGGTTGCCATTGAAAGGCACGATCTTGCTTATCACAAGCCACCCAGCCTTTTTGCTCTAAACGCCGCAACACAGTGGTTACAGAAGCATAGGCTAGCTCACGATTGGGATCACTGAGAATGCGATCGTGGATATCTTTGACGGGTGCAGAACCAAATGTCCAAAGAATTTCCAGGATTTCAGCTTCTAAGGGGCCCAAAGAAAGCTGTTTTGGGGAGTGATCGGGCAGGGGAGCCATAGTTTACCAGTGTAAAACGATACCGAGTAGTTTAACCTGAGCTTAGCCAGTGAGTTGCTTTACAATTCGTTATCTTTGACAGGACGTCTTTTGACGTCGATGGAAGAAACTGTTGAAACTGAATACTTAGGTAGCTGCTAGCTCTAAGAAACGCTTATGTTCAAAAGGGGATCGGACAGATGCTGGTAATGCAATACTGGCAATATCAAAAGTTGGGGTGTCCCAAGTGGACCGAATCCGTAGCATAGGCATTTCACTTGCATTACTTGAGTGTAACTTTCATGAAGCACCTTTTTCGTAGGTTTGTTGCTCTCCTTACCCTGTGGTTAGTCTTGATGGGGTTGTCGATCGCTCCAGCCACAGCAGAGGGAGGCAGCCCTAATCGTGCAAAGGACTTTTTGCGGTTAGGCATAGAAGCCTTCCAAAAGGGTGACTATCCAACGGCTGCGGAAAACTTTAGCCAGTCCATTCACCAGGACACAACATTTGCTGCTGCTTATAGCGATCGCTGTCTCACCTATATTCATCTAGAACAGTATGCCGAAGCCCTTGTGGATTGCGATCAAGCGTTACAGTTGAACCCCACGGATACCGAGGCTTATCTCAACCGGGGGTTAGCGCATTATCGAGCTAACCAACCGGCTGAGGCAGTTGCAGACTTTAGCCAGCTTCTACAACTCAAACCTCACGACTATCGTGCCTACTACAATCGCGGACTTGCTCAGGTAGAGTTAGCCGCCTATCGAGAGGCAATTGTCGATTATGGCCAAGCGCTCCGGCAAGCCTCACCCCTCGATCGCGCTGCCCAAGTAGAAATCTATATTGACCGGGGACTAGCACAGCTCTTGCTAGAGAACCATCCCCAGGCGATCGCCGATTTTACTCAAGCGATTCAGTTTAACCCTGATAGTCGTGCCTACTACAATCGCGGTTGTGCCCATCATCAACAAGGCAACAATGTAGCTGCACTCAGCGACTTTTCGCAAGCCTTGGAGATTAACCCCAACGATGCCCAAACTTACCTCAGTCGTGGGCTAGTTCGCCATGAATTGGGAGAAGAGCAGGGGGCGATCGCAGATTTACAGCAAGCAGCAACTTATTTTGGTAATCAAGGGCAAATGGCTGCTTACCAAAAAACACTGAATTTATTGCAAAAAGTTCAGTTTACCAAGGTTCAGTTTACCAGTGAGGCGATCGGTTAATGGGTTCTGGGTTAATGGGTTCTGGGTTAAATACTCCAGACAGTTGCGATCGAGTCATGAAGAATGGATCGGCAACCCTTAGCCTCATAGCCTTTACCTAAAATCACATCATCTTTAGAATCGCATGAAACTCTCTTTGTTCCTGACTACTGTTGCTTTTACAGGTTACGCCATCATCAGCCTGAGTTCTACAAGCCATGCTTTTAGCCCTCAATCTCTCAATTTGCGCCCTTCTACTCTTGATCCCTTAGCGATCGCTGATGCAGGGCATGGACATGCTCCCTCTCACGATGCAGGCAAAACGCCAATGATTGGGGCAGAAGAGCACGAACATAGCATGATCGAGATTCCGTAGGCGAGTCTGTCCCAACAGTGAATTTGATTGCTCACCCAGATCCCCGTCGGGGGTGGAATCTAGAAGTCCAAGTCACAAACTTTAAATTTGCACCAGAGCATATTAGTCAAGCCAGTATACCTACTGAGGGACACGCCCACCTATATGTGAACGGCGAAAAAATGACCCGAATCTACGGCAACTGGTACTATCTGGATGGACTAGCGCCTGGAACCCACGAAATTACGGTGAGTCTGAATGCCAACGGACACGAAACACTCATGCATAATGGGGAGCCAATCCAATCGACTGTGACGGTTGAAGTGCCGATGCCTAGCGCTCAATAATCTTGAGAGCAATTCCACATCTGTAAAAAATTCTTCAGCATTAGTGAGTTGCAAATCAAAATTTCCTCTTTAAATCATGCTGGATTTGCTATTAATTGCGAGCCTGGGATTTCTGGGAAGCTTCGGTCACTGTGCTGGGATGTGTGGTCCCATTACAGCGGCGTTTTCCCTATCTCAACCTGCTGCTCAAACTCGTGCTTCTGAACCCACCAGCCCATTGGGAAAAAGTTCGATCGCCTGGCAGCAGATCTCTTTTCATCTACTATTGAACCTGGGGCGGATTCTCAGCTATGCCCTAGTGGGATTAGGGATTGGGGCGGTCGGTTCTGCCCTGTTTGCAGGTGGCAAATGGCGGGTGTGGGTAGTGGGCTGCGCCGCAGCATGGCAGGATTCACAGGAATTCTGTTGATTGGGTTTGGACTGTCTCAGGTCAGTCCAGGACTGTTGCCCCATCTACCATTTTTGCACCCTCTGGCTCAAGGTAAGTTGCATCAGCGCTTGGGCAGCGCTATGGTCAAGCTTTCTTTCCAGAAACGTTGGTGGACACCCCTGCTGTTAGGAGCCGTTTGGGGATTGATTCCCTGCGGATTTCTCTACACGGCTCAAATTAAGGCAGCAGAAACGCTGAGCCTTTGGCATGGGGGTGCTACTATGCTGGCATTTGGGCTGGGAACGACGCCCATGATGATGGGAGTTGGGGTGTCTACGTCGTTAGTTAGCGCCGAGCGCCGTAGTCAGTTTTTTCGCATGGGCGGCTGGATTACCCTGGTTATCGGCATCCTGACCCTACTCCGCACAGGCGATACCATGGTGGACTACACCGGACATGCTGCCCTGATATGCCTGCTGCTCGTTTTGGCTGCCCGTCCCCTTAGCCGAGTTTGGGTGGCACCTCTGCGCTATCGGCGAGCGCTTGGGGTGGGCGCATTTGTCCTATCGATCGCCCATACAGCGCACATGGTAGAGCATAGCTGGGGGCTGGAATCTGGATGCTGTGTTTTTCATGTTGCCACAACACCAATGGGCGATCGCCTGGGGTGGGGTGGCTGTGGTGCTGAT
>JAAUOQ010000466.1 GCA_012034795.1 Leptolyngbyaceae cyanobacterium CRU_2_3 | reverse complement strand
AGAACTGGTGGCTCAGGTGGAGTCTTCCCTGAAGCAGGCTTCTCGATTAATTCAGCGGCAAGATAAGAGCACGGACAGTTCACCTAAAATTCAAGTTCCTTTTGATGTCGAGCTAACACCTACTGAACTGCGAGTTGTACAATTTGTGGCGCGGGGTATGGCAAATCGTGAAATCGCTGACGAATTAAACGTTAGCCAACGCACTATTGAGAGCCACGTTAGTAACATGTTGGGCAAAACAGGACTACACAACCGGACAGAACTGGCGCGCTGGGCGATCGAAAATAGCATGGCATAGAGAAGGATAACAACGGCTCATAGGGCAGGCTCATGTAGCACAGGTAGTATGGTAAAGGACAGCAAGAGATATCGTAAGCATGTATAACGTGCATAACGTGCGAGTTGTAAGACAATCTGCCCAGGTAAACTACTGAGACAGGCTGCTGAGATAAACGTGGCTGGAACATTTGAAAAAACTAATCTTGACTGGCAGATTCAGCAACTCCAATGGCAGTTTGGGGAGTGGTTAGAGCGGTTGCTGGCTAGCAATTCTGATTTCCCTTCAGGGGATGACTGGCAAATTCCCCAATGGCTTCTACGAGGATTATTCTGGTTGATCGTGATGGGATTGGCTAGCTTCTTAGGCTGGCAATCGTATAAACTATTTCGTCCCTATTTGGCTGAATCTTGGCGGTTGCGGCGATCGCCCTCACCTCCCGCCCCATCCTCATCCAAAACGCTAGCCGTTGCCGAATGGCTCCAGCAATCACGACAGGCCCAACAGCAAGGCAACTACCGAGAAGCCTGTCGGTTTCTCTATCAAGCCATGCTACAACGCCTCAATGACGAGAACCTGATCTGCCAGGATCTAAGTCGCACCGACGGCGAGTATGTTGCTCTGCTACACAGCCTTAGCACCCTTGACCGACCCCAACCTTATCAGATCTTGCTCCGCACTCACGAGCGCCTCTGCTTCAGTAAAACCCCCATCTCTGCTGAAATCTGCGATCGCTGCTGGCAAGCTTACCGAGAGATTGACTCTGTTGAGTCACCCCTCTAATCCCAAAGGACTCCCTCCTGAAGTAACCCCCAACTGCTTCGAGCAATAAATTTCGAGCAATAAATTTCAAGCAATGAACTTCAAGCAATGAACTTTAAGAACCGCTGGCTCTGGCTAGGTGCGATCGCTCTGCTGACGATAGTGTTGCTCAGCCTCTTCAGTGCGCCTCGTTCTTCTAGCCTGAACCAAGGCTCTACTTACAGCCGATCGCCCGATGGGTATGGGGCATGGTTTGCCTACATGCAAGCTCAGGGTATCCCCGTGCAGCGATGGCAAAAGCCTATCGATCAGATGATCAAGCCATCTCACCCGACCCAAACTCCAGGAGCAACCGAAGTCAAGACGTCCTCTCCTTCTTCCCTCACTCCGCTGACGCTGATTCAGATTAACAATGGTTCGAGTGGCTCGACCATTGAGTATGCGGACTGGATTGAACAGGGCAATGTGTTGGTGCGGTTGGGGGTCAGAACACCCCCAACCCAAGCGCCATTTCGCTCTAGCTTGACTAGCCCCGTTGGTAAAGTAACGGTAGAAACCAGCCGTCGTTTTTCTCCAGAGCAAATTGCTCCTGGACAAGAGCCGCCACGAAGCACAAGCCAACCTCGACTGAGCGATGCCTATGGCTCAGTGGTCTGGGAAGAGAAACGCGGTAAAGGTCGCGTGATTTTCTCTTCAACCGCGTTCTTGGCCGCCAATGCTTATCAGGATGCACCGGGAAACTTTAAATTCTTGGCGCAACTGCTGACCGAACCAGGCTATCCCATTTGGGTGGATGAGTACCTGCATGGCTACAAAGACCAAGACCAGCAAGACCAAGACCAAGAAACCTCGAAAAGTCTGATCCGCTACTTAGCCCAAACTCCATTCATCATCGTTGCTCTGCAAGCCGTCGTGGGACTGCTGGTCTTAATTTGGAGTCAAAATCGTCGGTTGGGTGCGCCAATTCCCCTTGTCGAACCCGCTGTTGATAATAGTCAAGCCTATATCCAGGCACTCGCAGAGGTGCTGCAAAAGGCTAACTCTAGCGATTTTGTGGTGGAGACAATCACTAAAGCCGAACAATTGCACCTCCAGCGATCGCTAGGACTGGGTACAGACCTGCTGGATGCTTCAGCCCTCAGCGCCGCTTGGCATCAGCAGACGGGACAACCTGCTGCTGAACTTCAACAAACTTTAGCCTTAGCTCCAGCCTTAGCCCAAAACTTATCCCAACCTGACTCGTCCAGCAATTTATCTCAAAATCACCGCCCCAATCCACAAGAGTTGCTAACCTGGTTGAGAAGTTGGCAAGCCATTCGGCAAAAGTTAGAAAACTAAAGACCCTATGGTGGCTCAGTCAACCCTAAATGCCTCAACTCCTACTCATCTACAGCCCCCCATTTCCCAGATCAACCCGTGAACGAACCCCCCCTTCTTTTTACCCAACTGACCAAAACGCTGAGCCAAATTGTGGTAGGTCAACCCAACTTAGTGCATAACTTGATGGTGGCGTTACTATCCGGAGGGCATGTCATCATAGAGGGCGTTCCAGGAACAGGCAAAACCCTAACAGTGAAAGCACTGGCGCAACTTTTGCAGGCGGAATTTCGACGTATTCAACTCACGCCCGATGTGCTGCCGTCTGATATTCTGGGCACAAACATTTTTGACTTTAACACCCGCAATTTTTCCCTGAAACAGGGTCCCATTTTTACTCAAATTCTGCTGGCAGATGAAATCAATCGCACACCGCCCAAAACTCAGGCGGCTTTGCTAGAAGCAATGGAAGAACAACAGGTGACGCTGGATGGCAAAAGTATGCCATTGCCCGCTCTGTTTTGGGTCATTGCTACGCAAAATTCACTGGAATTTGAAGGAACTTATCCCCTGCCTGAAGCCCAACTCGATCGCTTCTTGTTTAAGCTGGTCGTAGACTATCCCGACCCCAAAGCCGAAAAGCAAATGCTGCTAAATGCTCAAGCAGGGCTACAAACTAAGCGGTTGGATTTAGCTACCCTCAAACCGATTGCCACTGTTGAGCAAATTTTGGCTGCCCGGCAGTCCATCCGCTCAATCGAAGTCTCCGAACCGCTGCTAGATTACCTATTAGCACTGGTGCAGCGTACCCGTCAGCATCCTGATCTAGCGCTAGGTGGCTCGCCTCGCTCGGCTGTGGCCTGGCTGCAAGCCAGTAAAGCCAATGCCTGGCTGTCTGGCAGGCAATTTGTCACCCCCGATGATGTCAAGGCGATCGCTCCTCCCCTGTTGCGGCATCGCCTCATTCTTCGCCCTGAAAGCCAAATGGATGGACTCAAAATGGACAGCGTTATTGCTGCTCTCTTAAGTCAGGTTCCTGTACCCCGATAGGTTGTGCGATTGAGCGGCTGAACCCTATACATTTTTCTCTCTGGCTTGCCCATGATCCCTTCCTCTCGTGTCTACCAACTGCTCTTACTCGGAACGGTAATGGGGTTGGCGATCGCCTGGTTCAACAGTGATGCCCGTCCGCTGCTCAGCTTGGCGCTGGGGTGATGCTCCTTTGGGATGGGATAGTCA
>JAAUOQ010000060.1 GCA_012034795.1 Leptolyngbyaceae cyanobacterium CRU_2_3 | reverse complement strand
GTGGGAGCGGCTACAAAACTCTAACTCTGGCAGAAGCCAACCCTGGCGCTACCGTAATTGGAATCGACCTATCCGAGAAATCTTTGGAAATGGCGCGGCAGCGATTGAGTTATTACGGTTTTACGCAAGCTCAATTTCATGTGCTTCCACTCGACCAAATTGCTCAATTGGGGCTGAAATTTGACTACATCAATTGTGATGAAGTGCTCTATCTGATGCCCGATCTGGTAGAAACTTTTCAGATTTTAAAAGCGGCGCTAAAGCCAAAAGGCATTCTTCGGGGCAACCTGCATAGCCTGTACCAACGCCAAAACTTTTTTCGGGCGCAGGAATTATTTACCTTGATGGGCTTGATGCAAGGCAATCCAGCCGAGTCAGAAATTAATACTGTGATTGAAACGATGCAGTCCTTTAAGGAGGGTGTGCCTCTGAAGCGAGAAACCTGGCAACCTAAAGATGCGGCTGAGCGACCCCACGGAGTATGTGTTGATGAATTTCTTGTTTCAAGGCGACCAGGGCTATACCCTACTTGATCTATTTTCAGCCTTGCGGGAAGCCGATCTAGAGTTCATCTGCATGGTTAACCAGCGCCATTGGGAATTGCGAAATGTGTTTCAAGATCCACAAAACTTGCCTGTGTTCTGGCAAACGGTAATGCCGCAGTTATCCATCGAAGAACGACTTCAGCTTTTTGAACTGATTGCGCCTGTACATCGCCTGCTGGATTTTTGGTGCGGACAGTCAGGACAAACTGAACCCTGGCAGATGCCGCAAACCTGGACGCTGCGGGATTGGGAAACTGTGCGGGTTCAGGTGCATCCCCAGCTTTTGACGGCAAACGTTAAAACCGGGCTACTTGAGGCAATTCGGCAGCAGCGATCGTTTGAACTCAGTCAGCATCTTTCCGCTCCAGTCACGGGGCCCGTGTCGCTCAGCCCCTATCTGGCAGCTTGTTTGCTGCCTCTTTGGGATGCACCTCAATCGTTTCCGGCACTGGTGCAGCGGGCCCTCAAGGTGCGCAGTCGCGATCCGATCACGCTGAAACCTGTTAATCCCCATCAAGCTAGCCAGGAGTTACAAGACGCTTTGGTGAACTTAGAGCTTGACTTATATGTCCTGCTAATCCGATCGGGGAAACCTTGAGGAACAGGATTCCGCCTAGCGCTGCTAAGCGCGGCCCAGTGCCTGTTGAATGTCAAGAATCCGAGCGTCTACATTTTCCTGCTGCCTCAAAGCCTGCCAGGCCTCGGCAATTAAAATATCGAGAGACTGTAAATCTGCTGGAGGCAAATAATCAAAATCTCCCACATCGAAGGACTGAGAGATGGAAGCCAAATACCCTTCCTGCTGCGATCGCGCTAGCATATGATTCTCCAAAGTCCAAATCTACCACTAATGCTTTGCTGAACAAGCCCCCTTGCGGATGAGAGTGTAAATTTTGGGTGTTCCATGATTCCCGATCCCCTTTTCGGGTGAGAGCATTTGAGCCATTGTGCCAAAGCGATGATCGAGGTTACGAGTGGTCAAAGACATAGTGGATAATGTAACTATCGGGTTCTGGTGACTGCCCATGACTCAACAACTGCTCAATAGCGAAGAACTTCAGGTGACTGAGCTAGACATCAGCCATCTGGACATTGAAGACGATACCCCTGTGGACAATTTTCAATCGGAAGAGCAGCAACGGCTGTTGGTAGAACCACTTTATAGTTCAAAAGCTTTGCCTGCCCCTTTCCTGGCGGCTGCCAATGTGGGATTATTCTACAAACTCAAAGGGGAGCCGATCGTCCCTGACATGTTGCTCAGTTTGGGCGTGCAACGACCGGAAGACTTTTCTCAGCGGCAAAATCGCTCCTACTTTGCCTGGGAATTTGGCAAAGTCCCGGAAGTCTGCATTGAGATTGTCTCCAATGCCGAAGGAGATGAGTTAAGCCTCAGCAGAAAATCACAACAGAAGGGCAAGACCGCTGCCAAGAAAGCCATCTACGCTCAGATTGGCATCCCCTATTATGTGGTGTTTGACCCGCTGAGGCAGATTCAGGGTCAGGGTGAAATGAATGGGGCACTGCTGAGAGTGTGGATGATCTCAGCGGTTGGCTATACCGAACTGACTTCAGATCTTGGCATCGTAGCGGTGGGCGAGTCAGTCTGGTTAGAGGGAATTGGATTGGGATTGACCCTGTGGTCAGGACAGTTTGAGGAAGAAGTGACGCGGCTGTGGTTACGGTGGTGCGATCGCCAGGGGCAGGTGATTCCGACGGGAGCCGAAGGGCAAGAGAGTGAGCGCCAACGAGCCGATCGATTAGCCGATCGACTACGGTCAATGGGCATTAACCCCGATGAAGTCTAAACACTAGAGGAAGAGGTGTCTTGAATCATTAAGGGCGATCGCTGAAATTCCGTCCAGATTCAATGTTCCTCGATCGCCTGAATTCGTCCAGATTTGATGGCATTGACTAATGCCTGATGATCGCGCTCAGTTTGGTCGGCATAGGTAAGGGCAAAATCAGCGATCGCCCGATCAAACGGGTCACTTTTGCCCAGATAGCCAGCAATCCGGGCAGAATCGCCAGAACGAGCATGAGCACGAGCCAGCGCCCAGCCACATAGGGCAGCATAGCCAATTAACTCAGCCGAGGAGAGTTTTTCAATATCCACGGAGGTTTTCATGTCTCGCAACTGCCGCACATAAAAATCGTGCCCCCGGTCACTACGGGTCCAGCCCAGAAACATATCGCTGGCAGCCTGCATCAGCCGCTGACCTGAGACAATTCGCTGCCCGTGGTTGGGGTAGTCACTCTTGCCTAGGTATTGTTCTAGAATTGAAGCCCTAGCTTCTTTGAGTTGAAGAAATAGTGGATCATTATCATCGGCCATCAGCAACGCCACTACGCAGCGGGTGCCAACACTGCCCACTCCCACGACTTTAATGGCAATATCGACCAGGCGGTAGCGATCGAGCAACACATGCAAGTCATCTCGCAGGGTTTGACGGTATTGCTGCAAAACAGACTCTATCTCTACTTCCAGCAGATCATCCGATGGTAAATGATACATTAGCGGCGGATTGTCCATGATTCGCCACTGCCCATGCACCGCTTCCGACCATTTGGGTAATGCCTGAGCCGAGGTGCGGGTGAGCGCTTTCTCAACTTGCTGCTCCACCCGTTGGCGATGCCCCGATCCTTCCGAAAATTCACCCAATACTTTGGCATCAATGCAGGAATACCAGACTCCCAAGGGACTCATTTGGGCATACTCTCCCATGTGTTCTCGATAGGAGCGAACAGCAGCCCGTGCCGCCTCTTGACTGCTTTTGGCTGAGACTTTAATGTGACGACCCGCCACAACAATACTTGTGGCTAACCGTTTCACATCCCATTCCCAGGGAGCAGGCAGGGTTTCATCAAAATCGTTGACATCAAAGACTAGATTGCGTTCTGGGGTGGCAAACCCGCCAAAATTGAGCAGATGGCAATCCCCACAAGCTTGCACATGCAGCCCGGTCGTTGGCGTGGTTGCCAGGTCGGATGCCATGACAATCGCTGCTCCTCGCAGAAACGTAAACGGCGACTTTTGCATCCGTCCATAGCGGATCGGCACTAAATGAGGCAGTCGTCCTTTGCTAGATGCTTCTAACAAGGCGATCGGATCGGGGCGATCATCGGCAGGTTGCCAGTCCCGATGGACAGAGCGCGATACTTGATTGCGTAGGGCTTTGCCTGCGGCTTGGCGATCGCGGGGTGAAAGCGAGGTTGCAGATAGTCCGGTAGAGGCTAGATTCTGTTCAACAGTCATAAAAGATGCCTAATCCCCAAATGCCTGATAGCGGCATTATATCTCTCCGAAATTAGCCGGATGGGCTATTGCAATTTGAAGCTTGCCATTTAAGCGTGCTAAGAAAAACTTTGAAAACTCTGGCTTAACCGCTTGGAGACAGCATTCGTTAGCTCATGGAACAGCAAATAAAAGCAAGGAATGATGAACAATGTCAGGAGGGTCGCTAACGATAGCCCGGAAAAGACAACGATACCCAAAGGCTGTAAGAATTCACCGCCCTGTCCTAGTCCCAAGGCTAAAGGAAACATGCCCAAGACAGTGGTGATGGTAGTCATGAGAATAGGACGTAAGCGCTGAGGAGCGGCTTGGATCATGGCAGCTTCGCGGCTAATGCCTTGGCGATCGCGAATTTGATTGGCTAGCTCCACCATGAGGATGGCGTTGTTGACGACGATACCGACCAGCAGCACAACGCCAACAATCACTGTTGCCCCAATAGCAGTATTTGTGATGTACAGTCCCAGAATGCCCCCTGCCAGAGCTAAAGGAATCGTCAGCATAATCACCATTGGATCAATCAGCGAATTGTACTGGACAGCCATGACTACAAAAACCAGGAAAGCTGCCAATCCTCCCAAGATGGGCAATGAAGACTGAAGCTGCTGATTGGCTTCGGCTGCCGAACTGGGCAACGAACTAATGCCTTCCGGTAGGTCTAAATCAGCGAGGACAGATTGCACCTGAGCTAAGGCTTCCCCCAAGCTAGCTCCCTCGTTGAGGTTGCCTGCTACGATGAAAACTTGCCGCTGATTGATGCGCTGGATCTGTCCGGGAGCCTGTCCTTGGCGGATGCTAGCAACATCGGAAAGCCGGATCTGACGGTTGTTGGTGACAAACAGCGGCAAGCGTTCTAGCTGAGCCGTATTGCGAATATCTGCCTGATTGAGCTGCACTCGAATATCGACCAGGCGATCGCTACGTTGCAATTGTGTGGGCACAGTACCCGTAATGGCAGTTTGCAGCGTGTCACCCAGATCTTGTACCGTCAAACCCAAAGCAGCTAGTCGTTCGCGATCGGGAATAATTTGAAGTTCAGGTTGTTGAGGATCAGCATCAGGGCGAAACCTGGCCAGCGTCACCTGTTGTTCTAATGCCTGGATTAACTGCTGTCCTGCTTGCTGAAGCTTTTGTGAATCTTCGCCCTGCAAAACTACATCAATATCAGCCCCCGCACGGGAGAATTGTTCAAGATTAGACCGCGTACCTGTCCGGGGTTGAGCCGCAGGCGCAGATCCACGAGATTGAGCTGATTCAACTGTTTTGTCACCCGTTCTACATAGGCATCCACATCACTACCCGGTTTCAGGGTGACATTGCTTGAACCACGCAACGGGTTTTCGCTGGTATTAGCACCAAACAATGCTCCTCCCACTACGCTAAAGGCATAGGCTGTTTCCGGCTGCGCCTGAAGAATTTCCTCAACTTTTCCCATGACTTTTCTACTGGTTTCCAGGGGAGTTCCGGGTGGAAACTGGGCTGAGAGGGTTGCCTGTCCCGTATTGATGCGAGGCAAGATTTCTTGAGGAATTTGTCCTAACATCCATGCACTGCTTCCCCCCAGCAGTAGTACCGTCAGTCCTACAATAACCCAACGTAAATCTAAAACTCGGTGTAATGTACGGGTGTAGTTGCGTGTTGCCGCATCAAACCGCTGGTTAAACTGACGCAATAACCAGAAATCGCCTACCCGACTCGACCATTGAATCGACAACAGCCGAGAGGTAATCATCGGCACAACAGTGATAGCAATGAGAATAGATGCAGCAACCGAAAAACTAATCGTGAGGATTAATTCGTTGAACAGCAGTGAGATAAAGCCACCGATTAACAAAAAGGGTAAAACTGATACCAAATTTGTACTAGTGGAAGCAATCAAAGCTGATTCAACTTCCTGACTGCTTTGCGTCGCTTGCTAATTAACTGGCGAGGACTGAAGCCGAGCGCGACTACCTTGTCCAGGAGTCATACCTGCGCCTTCAGCAATACTCTCCAGCATGACAATGGAGTTATCCACCACAATGCCAACCCCTAGTGCCAATCCGCCCAGACTAAAAACATTGAGCGATAAACCAAATAGTCCCATTAAAATAATTGCGGCTAAAGTTGCCAGAGGAATCGCCAAGACAATGATCAGCGTTTGCCGCACCGATCCTAGAAACAGTAGAACTGCGATCGCTGCTAAGGCTGCCCCAATTAATCCAGAGCTAGTAACATTAGAGATAGCGTTGCTAATAAAAATAGACTCATCTAAGGTGGCTAACAGCACCACATCTTCGGGCACTAAACCCGACTGGCGTAGCTCTTCAATGCGTTGCTTTACACTCTCGACTACTTCGATCGTGTTAGCGTCCGGCTGCTTTTGAATACTGACTTTAACCGCAGGTTCGCCATTGAGAGAGGCAAAAATTCGTTGCCGTTGCGTTCCGTCTACCACAGTAGCAAAGTCGCGCAAGTATACCCGATTGGCAAGCTGAGAGCTAGTCGCAGTAGTGGCTGCTAAAGACTGAGAAGAGGATTGTGCGGCACCACTCACCTCAAATGAGACATTCTCAATTTCTCTAGCGCTCTGGAATCGTCCGATCGCTCTAGTTAAAGGTTCTGTCGTTGTTCCTAAAATTCGCCCACCCGAAACATCCTGATTGCGTTCTTCTAACTGCTCCAGGACATCTGTCAGCCCTACGCCTAGAGCTTGGAGGCGATCGAGATCCACATTCACCTGCACTTCTTCGGCTACGCCGCCAGACACGTCCACAGCGGCAACTCCGGGTACAACCCCCAATTCGCGGGCTAGTTCTTGATCGGCAAACACACGCAGATCTAAGCTCTTGAGCGAGGGAGAAGTCAGTGCTAGTTCATACACAGGCAACTGCGACGGGTCCACTTTAAACAGAACAGGATTTTCGATCGTGTCGGGTAAGCGGCCTCTGGCGCGGTTAAAAGCGGCAGTAGCATCATTCAACGCCTGATCAATATTGCCGCCTGGTTGAAAAAACAAGTCAACGCTGACCTGTCCCTCTCGCGTTTGGGAATAGACTTGCACGACGCCTTCTGTCGCAGACAGAGCATCTTCTAGGGGCTTAGTCACTTCATCAATGGCGACTTCAGGAGAGATACCAGGAACCGTCACCCTTACCCCAATTCGAGGATAGGTGATGGAGGGTAGCAAATCCACCTGAAGCGTTGACATGAAAAGGCACCGACTACCAAGACAGCTAAGGTGAGCATTAAGGTGCCAATATGCTGGCGGATTGCCATACCGCTAATACTGAAACTTGGAGGTTGTGAGTTCTGCATTGGTTTTCGCCTACCTGGGTTGAAGTGGTTGCTTGCTTTACCGATTTTTAGCTCAGTCGCTGAATCCAGGCAATGTCATGAGATCATCAGGGGTTATACTGCTGGTTGAAAAAGGCAATTGACTCAGAGCATGATTGACTCTTAATTGGTTCTACTCTGATTCGTCTCAGATAAAAAGCTCAGTTTCACTGCTTCTCCATCTTTTAAAGCTCTACTACTGCGTGCCACAAATTGTTCACCCGGTTGCAGCCCGGATAAGATTTCGACTTGGCCATCCACTTGCTTGCCTAACCGGACGTTCCGAACTTTTACAGTCCGAACTTCTACAGTCCGAACTTCTACAGTAGGAACTGCGGGGGATCGATTTGCTTCGGGGGTAGCTCGTCCAGTTGGAGACAGTGTAGGCTGCGAGTTAGGTTCAGTCACCACAAAAAGCTTGCCAGTCTGGGGATTCTCTTGTCCAGCTTCAAGTTGAATTGCTGTTTGAGGCACGACCACCCGTTGACTCACGGCAGCAGAAAAGTTCACTCGTGCCAATAAACCACTGCTCAACTGGGCCCCTTCGTTGGGAATGGTAATTTCCACAGGCACCAGCCGAGCGGTAGGATCAGCCGCTGGAGAAATCCGGGTCACACGACCCTGGATTTGCCGATCGGGAAACGCATCTAGGCGGACTTGTGCCGATCGCCCCACTCGAACAGTCGCTAATTCCAGTTCAGAAACTTGTACCGCAATTTTGACCTGGCTAAAATCACCAATCTTCAAAATTTCGCTCCCAGCTTGCGCTAAGTTTCCTGGTTCGGTCGTCCGGCTGAGCACCAATCCTGTAACGGGAGCCGTCAGCACCGCATAAGACTGACGTTCTTGTTCTTGTACTACGATCGCCTGTTGTGCAGCCACTCTACCTTGAGCGGCTGCCACTGCCTGCTGCTGTGTCCTGATCTGAGCCTCAGCAGAGCGAACCGCCTGTTCTGCTGTCAGCACCTCGGTTTGAGCCAATTCTGCTTCTTGGGCAGTGATGGCCCCTTCGAGGGAGAGTTGCTGCAACCGACCTGCATCGCGCTGTGCTTGTTGGAGTTCAATTCTGGCTCTCTGTGCCTCTGTGCGGGCATTGCCCACTGCGGCTTCTGCCTGAGCAACTTCTGATTGTCCAGTGGCCACGTCGGCTTGAGCCTTGATGACGGCAGCGGCTGAAATAGCACTGTCCAATTGTCCTAAGACTTGACCTTGCTGTACCAAATCACCCACATCTACCTGCAAACTTAGCAGCCTCCCTTCAATTTGAGAACGCAGGGAAACTTCCCGGAAGGGCACTGTTGTGCCGGTGTACTCTAAGTCTTGTTGTAGGCTTTGCGAACGAGCGATCGCTACATCCACTGAGACTGCTTGAGGCTGAGGTCTTTGGGTGGGGGACTCGGCCTCGGCTTTAGAAAATCCACAGCTTGTTAACGTTAATAACAAACTGACCAAAAGCAACCGATTCTGAATGTAAGGCATTGTAAGCTTTTGAATGGTTCCGATCCAGGATGCGGCAGACTGTAGCATGGGATGTCTCGATACCGTTTTTAGAGCAAGTTTACGAGTCAGGCAGCTTATTAAAAATTGTAACTGCAAGTCTAAGGGGCAGCTACCTACCCAAAGATCTACACTAAGACGTAGATCGCCCTGCTCAATTTCTCAAGACCATCCAGGAAGTTCCGTAACACTCAAGGCTTTTCTTGCTTTTTGGAATTCACTTGTCGTTCTTGGAGGCAAGCTTCTTGGAGGCAAGCAAAGAATTAAGCGATTTTTCAAGAGGCAGCAACGGCGATCGCCCATTCTTTATATCATCCTTGTGCTATTCATTGCCTTATGGTGCGGTATCATCACACCGATATCCGCTGTTCGTTCCGCTACTCAGCCCCATACCGACGCTTCAGCACCCGTTACAGGGAATCCCGTTACAGGGAATCCCGTTACAGGGAATATTCACCCCAATCAGTTAATTGACCCCGTCGAACCCATCAAACCCATCGACCCAGGAAAATTTCTTTACGAATCTGGCAGATGGGTAGAAGCTGCGACTGTGCTTCAGCAAGCAGTGATAGATGCTCGATCGCAAGGCAATCGTTTGGCAGAAGCGATCGCCCTCAGCAACCTTTCCCTGGTGCAACAACAGTTGGGGAATTGGGTATCTGCCACCCAAACCATTGAGCAAGCCATATCGCTGCTGCAAACTAGCACAGTGCAAACTAGCACTGTAGATGATCATAATTCACAAGATGATCATAATTCACACCCTTCAGTCTTGGCACAAGCTCTCGAAGTCCAGGGACGGTTACAACTCTCACGAGGTGAGGCTGAGGCTGCCCTCAATACCTGGAAACGAGTAGAAACCTATGCCGATCGCCTTCAAGATCACGATGCTGTCGTTCGCAGCAGAATTAACCAGGCTCAAGCTCTCCAGGCGTTGGGCATGTACCGCCGCGCCATCACGCTGCTAGAGCAACTCGTCAACTCTTTCTCATCTCCGTCTCCTATGCCAGCCCCTACGCCAGCGCAAGTGGTGGCACTCCGCAGTTTAGGGGACGCCCCTGCGCGTTGCTGGAGCACTAGACCAGGCGATCGCTACCCTTGACCGTAGTCTAGCTATGGCTCAACAGCTTCACTTGCCCCAGCAGATTGCTGCCACCCAACTGAGCCTGGGCAATGCCTACACGAATAAAGACATTTCCAAAGCGCTAGATTTTTACCAGCAGGTGATCCATAGCACTGGCTCAGCCACAACTCAGATCCAGGCACAACTCAACCGACTCAATTTACTAACAGATATTCAGCGAAAGCTTAATACCTTGCCCGCCTCGCCTGAAATTACTGCCCTCATTGATGCGATTCCCAATTTATTGCTGGAAATTACTGCCCAGATTGATCGCCTACCACCCGGTCGTCCTGCCATCTACGCTCGCATTAACTTTGCTCATCATTTAATGGCATGGAACCGCCTGACACTGATAAACCCCAACTCAAGCCCTAACCCTAACCCAAGCCCTGGCAAAATCATTCCCCAACTATTAGCCACTGCCATCCAGCAGGCAAAAACCCTACAAGATACGCGAGCCGAATCTTTTGCTCAGGGAAACCTGGGGGAATGGTATGAGCAGCAACAGCAGTGGGCCGCCGCGCAGCAGGAGGCAATGACGGCCCTGCAATTGGCTCAACAATCAATGCCACCGATATGACCTACCGCTGGCAGTGGCAACTCGGTCGGGTGCTGACCCAGCAGCAGCAGCGAGAACCCGCGATCGCTGCCTACGCCGCAGCCATTGATACTTTGCGATTGCTCCGCAGCGACCTAACTGCCATCAATCCCGATGTCCAGTTCTCGTTTCGGGAGAGCGTAGAACCCGTCTATCGTCAGTTCGTCGGTTTGTTACTACAACCTGGCACAGAGTCTTCCCAATCCGATTTAGAGCAAGCCCGTAAAACTATCGAATCGCTTCAGTTGGCAGAACTAGATAACTTTTTTAGAACGGCTTGTTTAAATGCTCAAGAACATCAGATTGACCAAATCGATCGCCAAGCCGCAGTGCTCTATCCGATTATGCTAGCGGATCGGTTAGAGGTTATTCTTAGCCTTCCCGCTGGAAAATTGCGTCGTTATACTGCGATCGAGGCTAATCAAGCCAAAGTAGAATCCAGTGTCATTCAACTTGCAGCATTTTTGAAGCAAGTAACTGCCAACAATCGCGTTTTGCCGCTGGCGCAACAGTTTTATGACTGGCTAATCCGACCCGCAGAACCAGATTTACAGAATAGCGGGGTCAAAACCCTGGTATTTGTCCTGGATGGCGTATTACGCAATATCCCTATGGCAGTTTTGCATGATGGCACAGAATATCTAGTTGAAAAGCCCTACAGTCTAGCACTAACTCCAGGTCTACAATTGCTAGAATCTCAGCCGCTAGAGCCTCGGCAGATGAAGGTGCTCCTGGGTGGGCTGAGTGAAGCCCGTCCTCCCAATTTTCCGCCCCTTGCCAACGTTATCGCCGAATTTGCCAGCATTCAGTCTGAAGTTCGCGACAGTCAGGAACTGTTGAACGATCGCTTTACCACCGAAGAGATTCAAAAAGCGATTAGTACAGTTCCTTTTCCAGTAGTGCATCTGGCCACTCATGGCGTATTTAACTCGAATCGTGAAGATACCTTTATCCTCACCTGGAACAATCAACTCAATATTGATCAGTTGAGTAAACTGCTCCAATCTACAGAAGTAGGTCGTCGTCGCCCGATCGAGTTATTGGTGCTGAGTGCCTGCGAAACGGCAGAAGGGGATGATCGGGCGGCTCTGGGACTAGCGGGAGTAGCAGTCAGAGCGGGGGCCCGCAGCACAGTGGCAACCCTGTGGCAAGTCAACGATGAAGCCATGTCTATGCTGATGAAGCAGTTTTATCAGGAACTCGTTAAGCCTAATGTCACCAAAGCGGAGGCCCTACAGCAGGCTCAGCGATCGCTCCTCCAAAATGCCAACTATCCACAGTATGCCCGTCCTTACTATTGGAGTGCGGTTGTGCTGGTTGGCAACTGGCAGTCTTGAGTTTAAGTTTTTAATCCATACCTCATAAACCAGGATAATGAGATGCAGTGGCGTAGAAAACTCAATTTTAGTACACGATTTAGTACACGATTTAATACACAGTTCGATATATCGTTTGGTGAGAATCAGTACACCTATTGGTATAACAAATAATATAACGAATGACGTGACCCGGCATATGACCGGTAGCATGACTGTTCTTTTAAGTATTTTGATTTGGCAAACGGGTACATCTCGTGTTCTGGCTCAAATCACGCCTGATCAAACCTTGGGAACCGAGCGATCGCGGGTGGTTTCAGGTACAATAGGCAACCGACCTGCGAACCAAATTCAAGGGGGGCACAACGAGGCAACAGCCTATTTCACAGCTTTCAAGAGTTTAATGTGGGTGCCCGGCAGCAGGTCTATTTTGCTAATCCTCCTGGAGTCCGGAATATCCTCACACGGGTCACAGGTCATACTGTCTCTCGTATCTTAGGAACATTGGGTGTCAATGGTAGCGCCAATTTATTTTTGCTCAATCCCCATGGCATTGTATTGGGGAGAAATGCTCAGTTGAATTTGGCAGGATCATTTTTGGCAACGACGGCCGATCGCTTTGTGTTTCCCGATAAAGTGACATTTGGCTCTGTGCATCCCGAAGCCCCCCCGCTGTTCAGCGTCAATGTGCCGATTGGGTTGCAGTATGGGGAGCAACCCGGAGCCATTACCAGTCGAGCGCATCTATCGATTTATCCAGGTCAAAGTTTGATCCTGGCTGGCGGCACCCTCGATCTGACTAACAGCCTACTAGAGGTTTACTACCCGATTGGCGGACGAATTGAACTGGGAAGTTCTGGAAGTTCTGGTACGGTGGGCTTAACTTACCAGGATGATTTGTTGAGCCTGAGCTTCCCAACCGATCTAGAACGGGCAGATGTGTCGCTGGATCACTCTAGATTAGATGCCAGGGCTGAAAATGGGGGAAATATTGCCATTACGGGGCGATCGCTCAGCATTTCAGGAGGCAGCGAACTGCTAGCAGGTATTCCAGCAGGCTTTGGGTTTAAGGGCAGTCAAGCTGGAGATATTACGCTCGATGCCACTGAAGCAGTTCGAGTTGACCAGGCTAGCTCCATTGCTAATCTAGTGGCAGCGGCCACAGATTTCGTTCCAGCGGCGATCGGCAATGCAGGTAATATTCACATTTCCACAGGTTCGCTCTCGGTACTCAATCGGGCAGTCCTTTCTTCTAGCACATTAGGACGTGGCAATGCGGGTAGCATTATTATTAATGCCCGCGATCGCGTCGAGTTTGATCAAAATGCGGTTTTCAGCAATACGGGTGAAATTTCTCCTAGTGGGCAAGTGATTCGGGCGAGTGGCCGGGGTGGGGATATCCGCATCTCCACAGGGTCACTCTCATTACGCAAGGGGGCATTCCTTACTTCTAGCACTTTGGGACGTGGCAATGCGGGAAGCATTATTATTAATGCCCATCGCGTGGAATTGAGTGACCTGAGTTCCGCCTTCAGCAATACGGGTGATATTTCTCCTGATGGGCAAGTGATTCAGGCGAGTGGGCGGGGTGGGGATATCCGCATCTCCACAGGGTCACTCTCATTACGCAATGGAGCACAACTTTATGCCAGCACCGATGGCAATGGTAATGCAGGGAACGTGATGATTAATGCTCGCGATCGTGTGGAGTTTGATCAGCAAAGTGCTGCCTTCAGTCGAGTCGGTGGACTTTCCGCTAATGGAGCAGTGGTGCGTGCCAGTGGACGCGGGGGAGATGTGCGGATCACCACTGGATCGCTCTTTGTCCACAATGGGTCGCAACTGGATGCCAGCACCAACGGCAGTGGCAATGCTGGCAGTGTGATGATTGATGCTCGCGATCGCGTGGAGTTTGGAG
>JAAUOQ010000465.1 GCA_012034795.1 Leptolyngbyaceae cyanobacterium CRU_2_3 | reverse complement strand
ACCCTCCGTCCGCCCAGCCAGCTCAATGGCATAGCCCTCATAGTTATCCTGACTGAGAAAAATCCGCCGCTTAAACTCCCAACTCCAGAACTTATCCTCCTGTTCGTAGCGCCGAAGCATCTCCAACCAGGAATTCTGGTAGTCATCAATATGCCGCTGGGTAATTTCCGACAGTAGCGCCGTCACCGCATGTCCATCAGATCCACGGACTAGCTGAATCGATCGTTGCATGATGTATCAACCAGTTCACAGATTCCGCTCTAGCCTATCAGATTGCCACCCCAGCCTTGTCATCAAGACCAAGAAATTGATACATGACAGTGAATTTGACGATCGGGGGGTCATTGCTATCGGACGTGCAGCGATTCCCCTGACCGCTGAATAAGCTGGTGAAATTGGACAGGCTATAATCAAAGCGGCGGTAGCTACTGAGGCGCAACTCAAATGAATCTCCCGATTTCCCGTGATGTGACGGATCTTAATCTGCATATTTTGCTCAAATCTATCGGGCCAGAGCAGTTTGTGGCTTCTGTGGCGGAGTTGGCTGGCTGTCAGGTAACGGCACCCACAAAGGAAGCAGCGATCGCTCAACTCCAAAAGATTGTACGGGCACACTTAGCCGGGACGGAGATTTTGAGTTGTCTGATCGTGCAGGATGAGGTTGTCGTTGAACAAGAAAACCTCCTGGACAGAGTTTATTGGGATGTATGAGAGGGATGCAGATTTTGCCGAAATAATGGAGAAACGAGGGCAGAACGCGGGCTATAAAACCATTTCAGCATAGAATTATGACTTTGCATACTAGCCTTGGCCCCGCGTACTCACTGGTCTCGAAGCCGTTTTTTATCTGGCGGCGACCCAAGAAGCGCTTGACTACCTAATTGAATGGCGGGAATGTGCTGACGACCTTGACGTGGTGACGGGCGATCGCATCTTCGACATGGCTAATTTCAACCAAAAAAGTCTTTCTCCTCCAAACCTGCCTGTCGGCGCTCCTTGATCCACAGATACCGCCGCCACAGCAGACAAATCTGCTTGAAGCCACTGTCTACTTCCCCTTCGCGTTTATGAAGGCAGAAATTAGTCAGGAAATTGAGTATCCAGTGGAATTCTCTGATGATGCGCGATACCACTGCCGTGAAATGGTTTGGCCCATATTTGAGGCATTAGTCCAACCCCGGTGGAAAGCCGCTGATGTCTAATATGGCGAAGATGACGAAATCAATGCCTTTCATCGTCGATCGGACACTACAGCTTGTCAGCATTATTGAAGACCTTGAGAGCTGGATCTTTGAGGACAACGACTGGCAGTTGACCTCAATCAGTCCACAGATCCTTGATGGGCTAGAGGAATCCCTGAGCGAAAGTTTGGCATCGATCCCGATTACTTCACCAACCGCCTACCCAAAGTGAGCGATGCGGAAGCCAAAGCTGCCTGTCAAATCATTCAATCCTGGCAACTGGACATCGAACATCCAGCCTAGCTTGCGCTACGATAGCTGTAGGCACGAGGCACGAGTGGCTTAATATGATTGTTCTATGTACTCATAATGATGGAGGGGTTGGCAAAACAACGTTGGCAGTCCATGTCGCAGGCGCATTGCAAGCAAATTTCAGTCGAATTTTACTGATTGACTGTGATGACCAAGCGGATTTCTGGCAGTTCTATAGCAATGCTTTACCCAAGCGAAATAAGGATATATTTTTGGGAGGGGATATATCAGTCATTTGGAATCGCAAACGTGAGGCGATTCGGCGGCTGGCCAAGCCAGAACAGTACGATCATATTGTTTTAGATATGGATAGCGCTCTGCAAAATTCAGTTGAGATGATTTTGGGAAGTCAACCAGACTTAGTTTTAGTACCAGTGAATGCTTCGCAGAAAATCAAGGCACTGAGAAATTTACCCAGAACCCTTACCGTTATTGCCCAACTCGCTGAAAAAACAGGCAATTCTCCCCGCACTGTCATTGTGCCGCTCGGTATTCCCGCAACGGCGATCGAACCAATTCTTCAACAACCAGAACTGCAAGGCTTTCCCTGGGAAATCGCTCCAGCCATGCCCAATCTACAAGACCCAATGCAGATTGCCATCTACCAGGATCACAAATATATCTGGCAATATCCTGAGTACGCCGATATGTTGGATTATTTCTCAAACCTGCTGAAATTCTAGGAGATGACAAGCTATGACTAACCAACCATCCCGTTCTCTCGATGCCTTAGGGCAATCAGCAATTGCACTTGGCGTACAGCAGGCCAATCACTTCGCGCCGCTAGAGGAAGTCACACTACAGCTCGATGAGCTGACCAAGCAAAAGCTGAAGCGACTATCCAATAGCATGTCGCTATCGGTCAAAACAATCATCGAGTCAGCGATCAACTACGCATATGCCCACATCACGGAATCTAAACTAGTTGCCGATGACTTGAACGCTGAAAGGTTGCCGATCGGTGATTTTCCCTTCAAGATGGCACTCTCTTTGGAGACGACGGAAAAACTGGAACGTCTTGGCATGAAGCAGTCAATTAGCGCCTGTGCCATGATTGGCATCAATTTGCTCTACGATCGACTCATTCCTCAGGATACCGTTTCCCATGACTGACTTTCTTGCTACCGAAGCATTGGTCAACGGCATTATCTACGCCGATACAACGCTGAAAGGCGAACTGGGGCGACGCTTTGCACTCCATCTTGGTCTGGCTGCCGGAGAAATCGGTCAAGATGGCGGCTGTGATAGTACAGGAGATCTAAATGGTAACCGTATTTACTTTCAGTCCAAGCTCGAACGCGGACGCTTACGATGCTTCCAGAGCCGCTGAATATGGCAATCTCGGCTTACATCAAGCTCAAATTGGAATCATGCTATCGGGCGCAGGATACACACCTGGTTTTGCTCAACGGCTGGCCAAAGACCCCAATCTGGACGAGCGATACAGGATCCATTTACTCAGCCTACGCGATCTATTTGAGCAGACAGAAGCCTTTCATCAAGCCGTCAAGAGTCTTCCGCCATTGAGAGACCTCAGCCAAATCAAACTCAGCGATCTCCTTTAACCACCCATGTTTGACCGGATGACAGGGTAACTGACAGTGATCGTCAATCGCCAGAATCTATATACATCACAGCCTTCAACTTATCTGACTGACAATTGACCAACGATGATGCATCTCATACCTTGTTTAATCGACTTTCAGGATAGTGCCAATCTTTGTAACAGCAGAAAATTCCGCCCATGTAGCTTGATGATGTGACAGTTCATTGCAAATCCGATTTGCACCTGCCAATCGACCGCAATATGGAATCAATGCAGTAAAGTTGCAGAAGTGCTCTACAACAAGGGTTTCAGCGATCATGAATTTCGGTTTGACTATGGCGATATTTCCAAATTTCAAACCCTTTAATGCCAAGGGTTTCAACAATTGAAAACTCCTTCACACGGAAGGGGTCACAAGTTCGAATCTTGTATCGTCCATACCTTGAAACCCGCTCCTAGAGCGGGTTTTCTTTTGTCTGCGGTTCTAGAGAAAGTCCCTAATTCGCAATAAGGTTGCACATTCTTGTACGAAGTTATTGGGTTTCAGCCGTTTATTGAGATCCGAT
>JAAUOQ010000464.1 GCA_012034795.1 Leptolyngbyaceae cyanobacterium CRU_2_3 | reverse complement strand
AACGTTTCTCCAATCGCTGTTACACCAAGCACTCGCCCGCCATCGGTAAGTAACTTGTCTTGTTTCAGTTTTGTTCCAGCATGAAATACGAAGGCTCCCGTAGCTGCTGCCTGCTCAACTCCGTGGATGGGATAACCCTTTTTATAGGACTCTGGATAGCCAGATGCGGCAAGCACTATACAGGCGGCAGCTTCTGGTTTCCAGATCAAGGGCGGCAGCTGTTCTAGACGCTGGTGGGCACAGGCAAGCATCACTTCGAGCAATGATGTTTCCAGTAAGGGTAAAATCACTTGAGTTTCAGGATCACCCAGACGACAGTTAAATTCAATGACTTTGGGATCACCAGTAGGAGTAATCATTAATCCAGCATATAGAACGCCACGATAGTCGATGCTGCGCTTGCGTAGCGTGGCGATCGCTGGTTCTAAGATCTCTGCCTGAATCCGCGCCATTAATTCAGAAGTCACGACAGGTGTAGGAGCATAAGCTCCCATCCCTCCTGTGTTGGCACCTGTATCCCCTTCGCCAATCTGCTTATGGTCTTGGGCAGGTAGCAAGGGGCGGATTGTTAAACCATCAGTGATGGCCAACACAGAGGCTTCCTGTCCGGTCAGGCATTCCTCAATCACAACTTGATTGCCTGCTTCACCAAACTGCCCACCAAACGTAGCTTCCAATGCGGCGATGGCCTCTTCTACGGTTGTAGCGACCGTGACCCCTTTGCCTGCGGCTAAGCCATCGGCCTTAATGACAATGGGTGGGACTTGGGACTTAACATAGGCGATCGCGGGTTTAAGGGCTGTAAATACAGCGGCAGCGGCAGTTGGGATGCCTGCTTCTGCCATAAGAGATTTTGCCCAAGCTTTGCTTGCCTCAATCTGAGCACCAGCTTGGGTCGGTCCAAACACTAAGAGACGTTGCTGCTGCAAATAGTCGGTAATACCTTTGGCTAGCGGTGCTTCTGGTCCCACAACAATCAAGGAAATGTTGTTAACTAAAGCAAGCCGAGCAATTCCTTCGAAGTCGTTCACTGCTAGCGCTATGTTGCGACAACGCTCTAAGGTTGCCGTCCCACCATTGCCAGGGATACAAAAAACTTCCTGTACTCGTGCTGACTGCAACAGTTTCCATGCAAGAGCGTGCTCTCGTCCGCCACTACCAACTATCAAAACTTTCACCCTTTGCTCACCCTTGCTGGTATTTTCCTAGCTGACTTGAAGACATAATCTTCCCTGGTATTAGCGAGTAGTTCGCTTCCAGACTTTTGATAATCACTATTTAGCGAAATGACCCTCATTATTCCATGACCCTGAATACAAGCCTAGGGGCAGAATCAACACTACTCTAGAATAATCGATCTGAATTCTCTAGCCAGATGCAACTCTCGATAATCTGTATAGCAATTTTCAATTAAATGGAGTACAGGGTATTTTTTGAAAGCCTCGCGGAGCGAGGCTCAGAAATCCCAAATTCAGAGGGAGTTTGCGCCATTTCAGTCGATCAAGGCTCCTCAAAGAGGCTGGATTTGAACCAGATATCAAGGGTTTCAGCCTCTAAAAGTTTTAAATTTTGAATTGCCGGAGCAAGGCTTTCAAAAAATACCCTGGTTTTATCCAAGCGCGAAGCGCTATAGCAACCCTAAACAGTCATGAGAAAACCCAAGAGGGGTTTGGGGACGAAGTCCATAAGGAGGGGCAACTCCCCCTCCAGCCCTTTCTCACAAATCATTTAGGACTGCTATATGTAAGTTAAAACTTCGCTAAATCACCTGAAAGTAGGTTGAAATTGGTGAAAATTAAGGTAGACGAGAAACTGAATTTATTAGGACACAGGATTTATGAGTTTGTCTGTGAATCAGGTGATGAGTCAGATAATCAGTCGGAATGTAGGCTGGCTAACGAATCTACGGGGGCGATGGTACCAGAAGGGACTTACTGTGGCGATCGCTCTCTTATGTTTCCTGGCAATATCACCCAAGGCTTGGGCTGATCGAGCCACCGATCGGGCTGATGATGCACTACCTGCTAATCCTTTAGAAATTAAGGAGCCAGATCCACTGCTACCTGAAATGGTTGTCGATCGCCCACTCAATCCTCAAGAACAGGCTGTTCTCACAACTGCGTTAGATGAATTGCAGCGACAAGGGCTTGACAAACTGCAAGCCGGAGATCTGGCGGGGGCGCTACAAATCTGGAATCGTGAATTGCGATTGCGCCGATTTCTAGGTGCGGCCGAAGAGGTGAAATCTTTGAGTCGGGTAGGTGAAGTGGCATGGCGACAAAGCGAAACTACTGAAGTGCGAGTGATTACCCTGCGGCTACAAGAAATTCAAAAAGATATCCAAGCTCAATCGCCGGTAGACTATGCCTTACTACTCAAGATTGCTCAGGCTTATCAAACAATGCGGGCACGCACACCGGCTGTAACGTTATATGACCAACTGCTGATCCAAGCTCGTCAACAGCAGGACAAACCACTAGAACAGGAAATTCTGACAGCATTAGCACAAATGCATCTGGCCTATTTTGATTACCCCAATGCGGCAAGTGCTTACGAACAACTGCTGGTTATTGCCCGCAGTGCAGGCGATCGCACGAGTGAAGAAACTGATCTGAAGCAGCTTGCCTATATCTATCAGCAAAATAAACAGCCTCAGCAGGCAATTGCAATGCAGCAACAGTTAGTTGATCTCTACAAAAGCAGAACAATCTTGTTCCAATTCCTTTACTCAAAATTGAAATGGGTGATAGCTATGCTGCGATGAGTCGCCCTGATTTAGCGGCTACTAGCTATCAGGAAGCCTTTGCTACGGCGCGATCGGTGCAGCAATATGCTCAAGCTACTGATGCTCTAGAGCGACTGGCAACCCTCTATCGTTCTCTGAATCGCCCAGAGGATGCAATTGTGGTGTACCAGCTATTAATAGATGTGCAGCAGCAATCTTATAACACGTTGGGCATCATGGATACCTACGATCAATTAGGTCAGCTTTATCAGGCACAGGGCAACAGTGGACAAGCGATCGTGGCTTTCCAGCAAGCTCTGCAAATTGCCCAACAACTTAATTACAAAGTTAGCTACTTTACCACGCAAATCGAACAAGTTACCCAACCTCCCACTTCCCAACCTTAACTATGTTGAGAAATATGGTGTGATTTACACCAGGCTGGAGAACTGTCCTATTAGATGCCCACCACAACCCACAGATTGAATATTGTAGGTTTACTCCTTATTTCAACAAAGGATCACCCTTATGGTGACAGAGAAATTTCGCCGTCAATTGCGTCAAGAATCCGAGCAATGGTGGACTGAAGGGCTAATTGATGCAGCACTCTACGAAAAGTTGGGCGATCGCTACCAGTTCTATAGTTTGGAACGCGATGCCAGCGATCGCTTCATCACGATCTTGATTGGTTTAGGCAGCATTCTGTTGGGATTAGCTGCCATTACTTTTGTTGCTGCAAACTGGCAAGTTTGGTCACGCGAATTCAAAATCCTGCTGCTGCTGATTTTATTCGTTTCTGTTAATACAGCAGGCTTCTATCTGTGGCGGCGACCCATCCATCAGCAGGGATACCAAAAGCTAGGGCATGGTTTGCTGCTAACGGGCG
>JAAUOQ010000463.1 GCA_012034795.1 Leptolyngbyaceae cyanobacterium CRU_2_3 | reverse complement strand
CATCCTCTCAGTGCCAGTTCAAAGCCTTAGCGGTTTGCCTATCGGGGTACAAATTATTGCAGCTCCTTATAACGAAGCTTTGATCTTGCGGGCTGCTGCTTTTTTAGAAGCTCAAAATGTGGTGTCTGCCCCTACAGCCCCAACTTTCAGACAACCTGTATAGTTTTAAATGTTTCTCTGATAGCAATTTAACAACTTAGTTGCATCTGCCTCACTTAACATCAAGATTTGGCAAAGTTCAGTCCTTGATACTTTACCTAGTGGAGTTTGCTTTGGCAGGATGCATACTAGCCAGTTCCTTTCAATCGGGCAGAACCCATTGATGGAGCAACGCTTTGGCATTGCTCCATCAATAATCTGATGATTAAAGGAACCCGTACTTCACTGGGTATATGGGCTTAATTGCTGCTTCAAAAGTCATCAACCCACAGGTAAAAATTAAGGACAACTCATGAGCGTTTTAGCTTGGATTGTTTTAGGTTTAATCGCAGCGGCTTTTGTACGACTGCTCAATGCTGGAGGTAATGTCTTTACGACCAATGTTTTAGGAATTATTGGAGCTTTAGTCGGCGGATATATGGGGAAAGTGCTGTTGGGCATTAGTACATCCTCCGCAGTTTTAACGCCGAATGGGTTAATCTGTGGCATCATTGGCGCGCTGATCATCCTAATTTTTGGAGGTGGTATATTAAACGGTCTGCCTGAGAGAACTATCCCACTTATTCCTCTTTTTGCCATGCTTGCCAGGTGGCTCCAACCGCTGCACCAATCCCTGCAAATAGACCGATCCCAATATTTTCGACCCGAATGATCCAGGGGTCTTGCGATAAGCAATTAGGATTGCTCTCACTGCTATGAGCACATTGGTTAATGGCTGCTTGGCTGGCCGCACATCCAAACACAATACCGACGGCGCTACACAAAGCGATTGCCATCCAAAACGATGAGGATGCTTGTTCATGGGGTAAAGTTTGGGATCGGGTAATGTAGATCTACACTGAGGATTCTGTGCATTCCGACCTAGCTTTACAGTCGTAATAACGCAGAACATAATTGTCTTTCTGTCCGAGATGAAAGATCTGTCTGCGTGGAATTACGGAAAAATCCTGAGTTTTGTCTAGACCAAAAAGGATAGTGAAATGTTACAAGCAGTTTGTACAAGTAGCTCAGTGTACCTTTTTGAAATAGTGGCGATCGCCTCCAATCGGTAGATCTTGAACCTCACTCCCCATTTACCAGAGTTTAGCCGCAAGAATGCAGCGGTTTGGGTCGCTGGTTGTAGGTATTAAGGTTTTCTACAAAGGCTGTAGAATGCATTTTTTGAAAAAGTTACCCTTAGAAAATAGGATTATGTAGCAATCCCCGATGATGTATGAAAAAGGATGGAGGGAGCAACGTCCCTTGGGGACGCAGTCCCCCAACCCCTTTTTGGTTTTCTCATGACTCATTTAGGATTGCTATGTAGCCTCAATGGTTTAGGGTTGCCAGAACTGCTGGTAGAACCGGGTAGAACATTGAAGTGGGTGCGGTAGAAGCATGAAGACTTTTGATTGGATTGTAGTAGGTGCAGGTCTTGCTGGTTCGGCTCTAAGTTATGAGTTGGCAAAAGCAGGATTCAGAGTTTTGCTTCTAGAGCAATCTGCTGCACCGCCAAATGGAACCCGCTATAGCTACGGCGGTATCGCTTACTGGTCGGGCTTAACGGACTTGACTCGGCAGCTTTGTCAAGAAAGCCTTGAGATTCATCGTCACCTATCCGCTGAGCTAGAAAGTGAAACAGAGTTTCGGGAAATGAACCTGTTGCTTACGATCGACGCCGATCGCGATCCCGAAAGTATTGCTCGTGAGTACGAGAACTTTATGGTTCCTCCCACCTGCCTTAGCCCTGAAATGGCAGTTGAGATAGAACCGTTGTTAAATGTGAAAGCGATCGCTGCGGCCTTGCTACTTCCCCACGGACATGTCTCCCCAGAGGCAACCGTGGCAGCCTATAACCAAGCCTTTCTCCGATTAGGCGGTGTCGTCGAGATTGCTCAAGTCATGGGTTTGATGCAGACTGAAGACCGTGTGCGGGGCGTAATGACGCTGATCGAGCACTATGAAGCTGCCAATGTAGCCATTTGTGCTGGTGGTTTGAGTCGAGCGCTGCTCAGACAAGCAGGTATCTCTGCCCGACTTTACTTTACCCAAGCCGAAATTGTAGAAACTCCACCCCTTGAGATTCGACTGCAAACTCTGGTAATGCCGGCTGAATTGAAGCGATTTGCTATGGAAGCCAAGGCGGGTAGCGCTTCCAATGAGGTGAGTTGGGATCAACCTGGATATGAAGTGACGGCTCCCATCTTGGATGTAGGGATCATTCAGTTTCAAGATGGCAGACTCCGAATGGGGCAGGTGAGCCGCACCCTAACTGACCCTTATGCACAGGTCAATGCGGTTGAGAGTGAAGCTGAGATTCGTCGGGCAGTGGGGCATGTTCTACCGGCTCTGGAACATTTGCCAGGGCAGTGGTGTAGCTGTCTAGTGTCGTTTAGTGGCGATCGCCTACCTCTAGTCGGGGCGATTGCTGAAGGATTACACTTATTCTCTGGGTTTAGCAATCCGTTTGCATTACTGCCCCCTATAGCGCGTCGCTTTGCTCAATTTGCCACAGGTCAACCTGACCCCTTAATGGCTCAATTGTCGCCCAATCGACTCATGCTTTAACTCACTTGAGTCAAAAATGAAGTTAAAGCTGAAGTTAGTTAGTGGTTAGCGGTGGCATCTTGCAGATTTCCTATCGCGGTTTTCTCACTAAGATCTGCAACTCGTTCAGCATCTTCGCTAAACTAAGCTTAAAATCATGACTAAACAAACTAGTATTTAGGGAACCACAAGCACCCATGAGTAGCACCATACCGCTGATTGCCACGGCACTGGCTACATTCTTGAACATCTATTTTGTGATGTTGATTATCCGCATTTTGCTGAGTTGGTTCCCCAACATTAATTGGCTGAACCCGCCCTTCTCTGTCCTCAGTCAATTGACTGACCCTTACCTCAACGTCTTCCGTTCTATTATTCCGCCTCTAGGGGGCATTGATTTTTCACCAATGCTGGCAATCTTTTTGCTTCAGTTTGTCTCTCAACTGTTTGATCAAGCTGCTCGATCAGTTGCCTTCTAACAAACTGGACTTATATAGAGCAAACTTAATCTGCGGCAATTGCTTTAGGGCATAACCGCAGACTTTTGCTTTGCTTGAAATTGAGATAGCTATATGAGAAAAATCTTGACTTGGATTGAACCGCATAGCGCCATGTCCCGCGTTCTAGAACAGGCAAGTGTCAGAGGTCGCAGGCAACAGTCTCACTAATTTTTTCAACGGTGGGGGGTAGATAGTAGCTAGCGATCGTCGCTAGCATGAGCCACCACAGCGTATTTACCTGAGGACGATACCAAACTGTATCGAAGAGCCCGTGTGCCAGCATACCCAAGAGGGTCGCAACAGCCGCGATTAGCCAAAAGGCTTCCTGATTGGCAGTTTTCCTAAGTTTTTGTAGTTGTATCCAGCCCTGGTTAAGCGTTACTAGCTAAGATCCAAAGAAAACAACCTAATCCAACCAGCCCTGTTTCCACTGCAATCTCTAACGGAATG
>JAAUOQ010000462.1 GCA_012034795.1 Leptolyngbyaceae cyanobacterium CRU_2_3 | reverse complement strand
ACCGTAATGGCGCTTCACTAAGGCTGAATAAATACTCCAATGCCGTTGTGGACACGGGCAGCAGTGCTGGCAGGGCGATCAAGCAATTGCCCGCCCAGATAAAGCGTGGTCGAACTGCCGCCATCTAGGTTAAGCGCATGGACAAATCCCATTTGCTGAACAATCTTGGCAGTTTCAGCCAGGGTAGGGCCCACCCCGCCAATTCGATCATGAATGGTCACTAGAACTAGATTACCCACTGGAGTGGTTGCAATGACACTCCGAGGAGCCGATTGCTGAATAAAAGCTTCTGAGAAGCCTTCGGCGGCGGCATTGAGAACAATTTGCCGATTTTTTAAAAGCAGTGGCCCTGCTCCCACAACTTCGGTGTAGCGGCTGAATTCTGGGGGCTGAGCTACCGTATTAATCTGGACAGAAGCTCCAGCAACCAATGCTTTGGTGGCATCTGGATGATTCCGAACTACTAAAACATAGCCATCGGGAGGGATAGGTACAGTTTGTCCAATAGAAGTGGTGCGACGTTGCTCCACCACTTGATTGTTCCGTACTACCACTAAGGCTTCGTTGTTTAAAATTGAGGCATAAGTTGTACCCCAGTCAGGGGTGTAGCGGCAAATTCCTGCTCCGACAAAGCCGCTGTTGAGTGAAAGGACTGGGAACTGCTGCCCCGTGGAAACAGTGACGGTTTCCTGCAAGCTGAGATGCCCCACCGCGACCTCTCCATCGTCGTTCCAGGCGATCGCTCCTCGATTTAAAATTGGTCCTGATACCCAGCGATTGCCAGAACGGATTGCCCCCAAGGGGAGTTGTGTATTGCGATTAAAAAATCCGCCATTGATGGCAGCGGCGGCTTGCGATCGCTGGGCTGTGCTCAACAAGGGAGCGGTGCCCACTACAGTAGAAGAATTTCCCAAAATAGGTTTCAGAGACACTTGAGGCTGACGGGAATCTACTTCTAAGGAAATGATGGGGAACTGGTTGTTGCCTACCTGGGCTAACTGCTGTCGCCAGTGAATCCCAGGGGCCCACAGGATATCTCGGTCTGCCATAGAATCCGCTCGGATGTCAATCAGCAGGCGGTTAGGGTTGTTGAGCGACCAGACATGCGGGCGTAGATCAGTCGGCATGACAACTCGGATGAGGGTGCGATCGCCCTTGGTTTCCAACTTGACCGAGTCTAGATAGGTGCCTGATTGTGTGCTAAAGCCGCGAAGCGTTGCTGGATCAATTTTGGCATCCAGCGTAATGATAGATTCACCACTCTGTTCGTCCACTTGCCAGGGCGTTGGGCGATCGAGATCCAAGACTAGGCGATCACCCCAGCTTTGACGACCTTGACGTATCTGTGTGATTTTGGCAGCGGGGGTAGAAATCTCTAAGGTTGATCGGTTAATCTGCACCTGCCAATTATGCTGTTGTGCAAGTTGTGTGATGTCTAAATACCGATATTGTTCAGTGAGCCAGCTAGGCAGCCTCAGCAATTGATTCTGGGGTTGATTCTGGGATTGATTCAGTGGCTCGGAAAACCAGGTCACGGGTTGCTTTGTTGCATCTGTGGTATTCAACAGATCAACGCCAAACACCTGCATGAGTGCAGCATCAGCAATTCCCACCCCTTGCTGGCGCTGGCTCCAAGCTGCTGGAAGTGCCCGACCATTGAGGATAATCTGCCCGCCTTGCTGGATCACTTGTGGCGGCATAGATGCCTGTGCCAAGGTGGAAACCCAAGAGGGACTAAGCACAGCAGGTTGTACCGATTGTGCTGATGATGAGGCGATCGAGGGTTGTTTAGATAAGGTGAGATGAAGTGCAATCACCAGTAAAGGAGATAACACCAGGACACGTAAACGTCCGAAAGTATAGGAATGAGGGAGATAAGCCTCCCGAAACCGGCGATGGCGCGATCGCCGTCTTCTACGAGTGCGAGTGCGAGTACTGATCACGGTTTTATCGAATCCAGCGATAGTGTGAGGAATGGAGGAGGATGGACGGTGAACCTCGAGTACGCCAATGACCCCATCGATCATTACTCCAAACTTCTTCAGATTCAACCCAGCGACCGAGGACTTTTCACAAATCGTTAGCCGCAGTAGAGGAGCTTTATGCCTCCTCACTTTTAATTAGGGTTGTCCTGGCAAGTGGGATTATCGTCACACTTAGCGTTCAATAATCCCACCCCCTAGCAGGATGTCTCCGTCATACCAGACTGCCGCTTGACCAGGTGTGACACTAGCCTGTGGTTCGTCAAGCACAATTTGAATGCGAGCATCCGGTAGGGGAACGACTGTACAAGGCACTGCTGCTGAGCGATAGCGAATTTGCACTGCTGCCCGAATTGGCGTTGTGGGTGCAGCGATTGACACCCAGTTCACCCGCTGTACAGTAATTTCAGAGGTTTCAGCTAGGGTGCGATCGCCCACAATCACCTGATTTTGGGCAGCATCAATTCCAATGACATAGAGTGGCTGTGGGGCAGCAATGCCGATCCCTTTACGCTGTCCAATGGTGTAATGATGGATGCCATCATGTTGACCTAAGACCTTTCCAGAGGGGTCAACGATATCGCCTGGCTTAGGAGCCAGGTACTTCTCCAGAAAACTCCGCATAGAGCCATGCGCTTCGATTAAGCAGAGGTCTTGGCTTTCTGGCTTTTCAGCAGTGTGCAGTCCAAACTCTGCTGCCTTTTGGCGAGTTTCAGGCTTGGTCTGCTGTCCCAGAGGAAACAGGGTATGCGCCAGAATATCTTGGCTCAAATCATACAAAAAATAGCTCTGATCTTTGTTGCGATCGCTCGCTCGCCGCAACTGGTAGCGATCACCCGTCTGATCCCAGGTAATTTGAGCATAATGTCCTGTGGCAATGCGATCGATGCCCAATTCCTCTCGTGCATACTGAAGCATTGGCCCAAACTTGACTGCTTTGTTGCACTGCGAACAGGGTAAGGGCGTGATGCCCTGCCCATAACCGCTCACTAGATAATCAACAATATTTTTCTCAAATAGCTCACGAGTATCGACAATGTAATGGGGTACTCCTAATTCTTCACAAAGGCGCGCTGCATCCACCATGCCTTCAGAGCAGCATTGCCCCTTGCCTTTCATGAGCCAGAGGGTTAGCCCAACAATTTCATAGCCTTGGTGATGCAACGCCGCAGCAGCTACTGAGCTATCTACGCCACCTGAGAGTCCGACGACGACCTTGCCCATGAGTCTTTAGTAATGAAAGAATTCCTATGTAAATTTCTATCAAGCTCTACGCTAGCACTCTACGGAGGAATTAAGATATTGCCCGATCGAACTGGTCGCTCGTAGCCAGGAAAACGCATAAAAAATTATCCACATGCTAATTCCTATGCTAGACTTGCGACCAACATTTAGCGTTACTAATTTCCATTGACCCTACCTGTAGGGGAGCTGGCTTGCAATGACTGACAAATACCTGCAATTGAATAGTTGGATGGCTGGATCGAAACGCTTGTCTGGAGAGGAGGGCAGATCCGTTGGGTTAAACAATCTGCCTCTACAAATGGCTGTGCGTCTAACTTTTAGACTGCTTTTATGCAATGGTTTTTTGTGGAGTGGATTGACAGGGGCGATCGCCCTTTCGGCTGAGACTCGCCGAAGGCACACCAGGGGATAGGCAGATAT
>JAAUOQ010000461.1 GCA_012034795.1 Leptolyngbyaceae cyanobacterium CRU_2_3 | reverse complement strand
GCAAATACCAATTACGGGCGAGGCCTCGGAGTTGGCGGCGAAGGGTTGTTTTATGCGATCGGCCATAGTCCCAACACCGATTTATTTAAGGGGCAGATCGATCTCGACGAAACAGGCTACATCAAAACCTCGGGCCACAGCGTTGCGACCAACGTTGAAGGGGTTTATGCGGCGGGCGATGTCCAAGATCATGAATATCGTCAGGCTGTTACGGCGGCTGGGACGGGCTGTGCGGCGGCATTGCTGGCAGAACTGCTGGCTGTCGGGCAGGATACCGCCATGCTGGAGGAATTAATCGCTACCTTTAGCCAGTACCGGCTGCTCACGTTAGATCACGACCCGCTGACACGCGGACCGGGGTAGAAGTCGCCCACGAAGCCCTCATCCGCCAGTGGGAACGGCTGCGCGGCTGGCTGAACGAAACCTTCAACCGCAGTGCAGATAGCCAATCCTTTTTGGTGGAAACCGTCACCGGAATTCACTCGGTTAAGGCACATACGGCAGAACGAACGTCGCGCGATCGCTGGGAAGGACTGTATGCTCGCTTCATCCGCACGGGATTTAAGGCCTCTACAACCGCAAATATTAGCAATCATATCGGAGACTTTCTCACCAGTTTTTCGGCCCTGTTGATCCTCTGGTTTGGCGCACAGCTTGTGATTAAGCAGCAGCTAACGATCGGTCAACTGGTAGCGTTTCAAATGCTATCAGGTCGGGTGACCGGCCCGTTGTTGCGCTTGATTCAGCTTTGGCAAACCTTGCAGGAAGTTTTGTTGGCGGTCGATCGGATTGGCGATATTCTCAACGTGGCACCGGAGGCAGAACCGGGGACGGGGCTGATGCTACCGCCTTTGCGGGGTCAAGTTGCGTTTGATCAAATCTTCTTTCGCTATAACGAAGAACAAGAACCGATTTTACGCGGTGTGTCTTTTAATTCAGAACCCGGCATGTTTGTTGGCATTGTCGGGCGTAGCGGTTCTGGTAAGAGTACGCTATCCAAACTGATTCAACGGCTCTATCAACCTGAGTCCGGGCGCATTTTAATTGATGGATTTGACATTAAAAGTGCTGACCTAGCCTCTCTGCGCCCACAAATTGCCGTGGTTTTACAAGAAGACTTTCTGTTTAATGGTTCCGTCCTGGAAATATTACGCTGGGCAATCCAGACGTGAGTGCGGAGCAGGTCGTGGAAGCAGCACGGATGGCAGTCGCGCATGACTTCATCTGTGACTTACCCCACGGCTACGAAACCAATGTAGGAGAGCGGGGCACGGCGCTTTCTGGGGGGCAACGGCAGCGGATCACTTTGGCACGGCTGTTTTTGTCAGATGCGCCGATCCTGATTTTGGATGAAGCTACGAGCCACCTCGACGCCGAAACCGAACAGCAGGTGTTGGAAAATCTCAAACGCATCTCCCAAGATCGAACCATGTTTTTGATTGCCCACCGGTTTGCTCCTCTGAAACATGCCGATCTGATTTTGACGATGGAGAAAGGCGTCATTGTGGAACGAGGAACCCACGATGGATTGCTGAAGCAAAAAGGGCTTTATTGGTCACTGTACCAACGGCAGCAAGCTTCAGTGTAATTCAACAGATCTTAGTAAAAGTGAGCCAATCTTGAGAGAAGAGCGGCAACATAGTAATCTGTTATACCGAGTTGTGGGTTGACTTCTCTTAGATTGGGCTGACAGAGTGTGTATCTGCACTTGCCTTTTTATGCGGTTTTCGGTGTGATTCTCTTGTGCGATCGCTCTCCATTGTCCCAGTCCTTTCCGATCGACCCCTATGCGCTTAGAGCAGTTGCAAGCTTTTTTGGCAGTTGCTGAGGCGGGCAGCTTTCAGCAGGCAACCCAGCAATGTAAGGTAACGCAACCCACCATTAGCCGACAGATTCAGGGGCTAGAGGCAGAACTTGGTTTGCCGCTGTTTCACCGCACCTCGCAGATCAAGCTAACCCTGGCCGGAGAACGGTTTTTACCTCGTGCCCGCAAAATCTGTCAAGAATGGCAGAATGCTGCTGCGGAACTAGCCGACCTGTTAGCAGGGAAACAGCCCGAACTCTGCGTGGCAGCCATTCACTCTGTATCAGCGCATTTTTTGCCACCAGTGCTGCAACAGTTTTGCGAAGATTACCCCACCGTGCAATTGCGGGTGACTTCGTTGGGCAGCGATCGCGCCCTTAAAGTCTTAAAAGATGGGCTAGTAGATGTGGCGATCGTTATGCATAATCGCTTTTTGACCACCAGCCCAGAGATAGTGGTAGATCTGCTCTATGACGAGCCTGTTGAGCTACTGATGGCAGTCAACCATCCTCTGAGGCACTATGAACGAGTGCCTTGGGAACGATCGCTGGATATTCACAAGTCGTTTTCAAAGATGGCTATGGGATGCAGCGTTTGGTTTACGAGAAATTTCAGCGCCATGCCTTGCCGCTCAAACCGGCGATCGAACTCAACACTTTGGACGGATTTCGAGGCATGGTGCGTCAGGGTGAATTGGTGGCTTTGCTGCCACGATCGGCCCTACTGGATGTGCGAAATGACCCGACCCTAGTGGTGCGGGTAACTGAAGAACCGATGTTAAGCCGTCAGGTCGTTTTAGTGACTACGCAAGATCGCCTGGAGATTCCGCCCATTCAGCATTTTCGCAACCTGGTGCAACGGCTGGTTAAAACACAGGTGAGTTTTCAGCCATCGGCCGTGGGTTGCCAAACTGCAAGGCTCTGACAGGTTTAACTGGCTGGATTTTGGTTGATTCATCCTTGATTCTTGACTGCCCGCATTTTTAATTGCCCGCACTTTTAACTGCCCGCACTTTTAACTGCCCCCATTTTTAACTGCTCATGAGTACTGCGTTTCGAGATTTCCTCCGTAAAGTGGGCAGCGGTGCTCATACCTGTAAAGATTTGACTCGCGCTGAAGCCGCTGAAGCGACGCAAATGATGCTAAATCAGGAGGCAACTCCAGCGCAGATTGGCGCGTTTATGATTGCCCATCGAATTAAGCGGCCCACCGGGGAAGAACTGGCAGGAATGCTAGATGCCTATGATGCCCTTGGTCCTAAGCTAAAGCCCATTACGGCTGCCTATTTACCCGTGGTCATGGGAACACCCTATGATGGGCGATCGCGGACTGCTCCAGTTACTCCTTTAGTGGCACTCATCTTAGCAACTGCGGGCTGCCCCGTTGTGCTGCACGGCGGACGCCGCATGCCGACTAAAGAGGGCATACCATTGGCAGAAATTTGGCAAGAGTTGGGTGTGGATTGGACTCAGCTTTCGCTCGATCAAGTCCAACAGGTGTTTCGTCAAACCCTGGTGGGATTTGTCTATTTGCCGCATCATTTTCCCTTAGCAGAAGCGATTGTTACTTACCGAGAGCAATTGGGCAAACGTCCGCCGTTCGCGACCGTTGAGTTGTTTTGGTGTCCCTATCACGGGGATGCCTTATTGGTTTCAGGATTTGTACATCCACCGACCGAAGAAATAGGGCGCGTGGCTGCTGGATTGCGGGGAACAAAGCGCTTTATGACGGTGAAAGGACTGGAGGGAAGCTGTGATTTGCCGCGCGATCGCACTGCCATTATTGGCGTCAGTCGCCCTCAGCTTGATCCTGATTCGGAACCCATGTTCGATCGCCTCTTAATTCACC
>JAAUOQ010000460.1 GCA_012034795.1 Leptolyngbyaceae cyanobacterium CRU_2_3 | reverse complement strand
GTGATGCTGGAAGTAGCGGGACGGGAAAAACAATACTATCTGGGACTAGAAGACATTCGGGAATTTCCCTGTGAAGATTTGCGGGTAATTGATCGCCTGTGGGTACAGTATAGCAATGGCAGATTTGGCTTCAGCGTTCAAAAACGCATTTGGTTAGAGGTTGGTGGGTGGTTAGAGGGAGAACAACGCCAATTCTTGTTGGTGGACAGACTGCCTTCTTGGTTACGGCGATCGCTATCCACTTGGGTGTTAGACTAAACCAAGAAGATGATCGAGCATCGTTTAGGTTTTTCGAGCGCATCGGATGGCTAGATGAGAAAAAGGCGAGAAAAGAAGACCTAGAGAAAGCAGGGTATCTGCCCCAAGTATGGCACGACAGTTGGAGGCTGTTAAGACGACCGAAAGTATTCTCTTCTCTCGCGTCGAGACTTCAAAACTGTAACATTCAATAGCTTCAGCCGTTTCTAAACATTTGTTTCAACCTCCCATGGGTACGATATTCCTGGGTTTCAGCGATCCGTTACCTGGCAGTATAATCAGTTCAGAATTTCTTTTTGCCCTTAACCTGGACTCTTCGTGCTTCACATGATTTAGCTCTGGTAGCTACCTACTTTGCAATGCCCACTGTTCTGCAAGTTGGCCCCTATAACTTCATCTTTTTCAGTTCCGATCGCGGTGAACCCGTTCATATTCATGTCAAGCGCGATCGACAAATTGCTAAATTTTGGCTTGATCCCATCGTTCTAGAAAAGAATCGCGGCTTTAAAGAACCTGAGTTAAATCAAATTGCTAGGCTGGTAGAAGAGCATCGGACAGTTTTACTAGAGGCATGGCATGACTACTTTGATCCTTGAAACAGAACCCATTGCCAACCAAGTCACCATCACTAATGACAAGCTGACTGTAGATTTGGCAGATGGTCGCAGCCTCAGTGTGCCGTTAGCCTGGTATCCTCGCTTAATGCATGCTCTCCCTGAAGAACAACAGAACTGGCAGATCTTGGGGGATGGTTACGCGATCGAGTGGATAGATCTGGATGAACATATCGGTATTGAAGGGCTGTTAGCAGGGAGACAGAGTAGCGAAAGCCAGCGATCGTTTGAGCGTTGGCTAGCAACACGTAGTAAATAGTAACGAGTGCTTAGCCCATGCATTGAGCCATGCATTGAGCCTGAATCTCTTAATCCTTTAGTTTTTGCCTCTTCGTTCAAGCGATTGCCTCTCAAACCCGCAAAGCGATCGCCTCTGTAAAATGAAGAGAGAAGCGATCGCAAAAGTTTAAACAGCAAAAACTTGGTAAATGACAATGGAAAGCACTCTAACTTTTAACGAAATTCTAGAAGAGATTGAGGCTCTACCCGAAGATGATCAAGCGACGCTGATTGATCTGCTCCAGCGCAGACAAGTAGAAAGGCGGCGATCGAAAATTGCTGTCCATATCGTTGAAGCAAAGCAAGCTTATCAGGCAGGGCAAGTCTTTAGAGGATCTGTAGACGATGCGATCGCTGAGTTAACCAATTGAGAGCTAATGGAGGAAACCTGATATGGCAACAATTAGAACAGAAATTCAAGACTTACTCTATGAGCAAGCATCTGTTTTAGCAGCACAGATGCAAATCTCTCCAAACGAGCTATTTTTGCTGGCCATAGAAGACTATATTCGGCGTAGTCGAAGTCAGAATTTATTGCAGAGCATTAATGAAGCCTATGCGGATGGACTTGATGATTCTGAACAAGCCATGCTCGAAGGAATGCGTCGTCAACAACGACAGCTAGCCGATCGCGACTGATGATTCAGCAAGGCGATATCTACTGGATCGATTTAGGGCAACCGATTGGCTCAGAACCGGGCTATATTCGTCCCTACGTGGTGATTCAAAATGACGTGCTAAATCGATCGCAAATCCGCACCGTGATTGTTTGTGCTCTAACCACTAATGTTCGACGAGCCAGAGCACCAGGCAACGTCTTACTTGAACCCGATGAAGCCGATCTACCTGAACAAAGTGTTGTAAATGTTTCTCAAGTCTTTACAGTTGATAAAGCACTACTGATTGAAAAGATTGGCAGCCTTTCAAGCCAGCGAATTCAAGAGATCTTTGCAGGATTAACATTACTGATTCAGCCCGAAGAGGCAAGCTTATTGGATGAGGAAAATTGAGTTAAATCAGATTTTACAGAACCTATCGCCTCCTACTCCTCCAACACCTCCACCAAATCCTCGATCGCCGATTAAATAAACAAACTGGGCGAGACTTTAAAATATTCCCCAAGCGCTTTTGCTTGAGCCTTGCTGATCGATCGCCTGCCGTTGATAACTTCGGAGACAACCCCACTTGACCCAATGATGCCCACCAGATCTGCCTGGCGAGTGCCGCTGGATTCCAAAAGGTGTTGGAGGATTTCATGCGGCGTAGAGGCATCCATTGGATAATGGACGCTTTCATAGGATTCAATCAGCGTCACCAGCAGCTTGTGTAAAGCCTGCTCTTCGAGAGTACGATGGGTTGCAAAAGTGAGCCGCTCCGCCAAAGCCAGGGCGCGATCGTATTCTTCTTCGGTTTCAATGACTTTAGGAACCATTTGAGCTAAGAGATTGCCATAGGCAACCGGATCAAAAGTAAGGGTCATTTTTCCACTTGCCTTTGTCGTATTCGGCATGAGTGAGGAGATATTTGTAGTAAACAGTTTGGTTTTTGTAATCGATTCCAACAATTAGGCGGTAACTGTTGCCTTTGATATTAAAAACGGTGAAATTTCCAACAGCTTCAGCATCCCGATAAATCCGGCGCACATCCTCTAAGTTCTGCCATTCTGCTTTTTTGACAGTGGCGTACCAATCATCAACTGGCTTTTTGACATCGGGGTGCAAAGCAGCATCTGTTCGGAGCGCACGAATTGAAATCAGATGCATCAGGCTTGACAGATTCTCAGCATAGGCATTCATTCAAGGGAAAGCCATTACTTCTAAATGCTCTCAAAATGAGAGCATTCTGTCAAGGCGCGATCGCCCCTACTCCTCCAACACCTCTACCAAATCCTCGATCGCTACCTCAAACGCACGGGCAATTTTTTGAACTGCCGTGTAGTCAATCATCGCCATGCCGTCTCGTCGGACATAGCTATGGATGGTTCTGTAGTTCACACCAGAACGATTGGCGACTTCTTTCAGCGTCCAACCCTTCGCTTCGGCAAGTTCTTTAATCCGCAGCCTAACCAAACCCATTAGGATATTGACAAGTATGCAATTGCATACTCTAATGAATTAACACCATCAAAAACGATCGCTCCTCATGCCTGGAAACTGGGGAGCGATCGCTTCACAAGGCTTGCGCCTTCAATTCCCTCTTTCATTCCTCAAGTGGGAGGTAAATTTATGATATCAGGAATGCAGCCGCCTGCAAGGGCGGAGCTTTGGTTTGCACTTTTACTGACATTTAGCCCTGCGCTCATAGGAGGACACCGATGATCTATCGGGATAGCCTCTCTCCCTGGTGCGTGATTCAACATTTACCCCAGTTTCAACATGCCATCATCGCCCGCTTTCGCAAACGCAATGATGCCGAAGAATACGTCAAAGTGATGCGACGGATGAATCCAGCGATAACTTACGAAGATCGTCTTTGATCCACCGATCGCCCCTGCTGAAAGACAG
>JAAUOQ010000059.1 GCA_012034795.1 Leptolyngbyaceae cyanobacterium CRU_2_3 | reverse complement strand
ATCGGGAGCGGGGACATGGCGGTCGAAAGAAGATCACCGGATCGCATTTCTGCAGGACTTCAACTCGCCTACCGCGATTTGAATGCCATTCTCGGCGAAACGCGCCCAAAGAAAAAAGAAGCATCTCCTTCGGAAAATGCCCCGTAGCCCCAGATAAGGACAAATTCCTAAATCAAACTCCTCTTCTACTCCTTGAGCTTCCATCTGGCTGGGCAATACTTCCATAACGCGGTTGCCCGATAGCCAGATATGCGGCACAATTGCGCTACCTGCCAACTTAGACTGAATCTGGGCAATCCATCCCGCGATCGGGAGTCCAGCCAATGGATCAGCAGTAGACAGGGTTTCCAGTAATACACTTGTGAAGGCTTCAGGATAGGCACTGGGCGAGGCAGCAGCAATTAAACATTGTCCCTGTCCTTCCATTCGCAAGTCTTCTACCCATTCGCCCAAATCTACAGCCCCTGGACAGTCTAAGATCACAATCAGATTTGCCACAGTCGATCGCCGCAACACTTGCCGCAACCAGGAGCGGCTAATCCCCATGCCATCCCTAAGTAGCAACCGAGACTCACCTGCTTCTGTCTGGGCCACACGCCCTCGCAAATAGAGCAGTGACGTGGCTTCTGTGTGTTCTCCTTCTGTGCCGCCTTGACCCGTACCGCTTTGAGTAGAGAGGCTTGACGCACTCTTTTCACCTGCTTGCAATCCGGCTTCAATGGACTCTCGCACGCCTGTCCAGCCTGCTTTAGACTGCGGGAAATAGCTCAACTCAAACCTGCCGAGCGATCGCAATACTTTACTCAGCGATAGCATCACAGGATTGCCACCCAGCCCTTCCACCACAAAGGCCTGACGGGGATGGCGCAGCGGAGGAGACTCTGGCTTCATCCCCAAAATTAATTCGCCTACCCCTTCCACAATCCGCTTAGGGGTTTGTAGCGGGTACTCAGGCTGGATTCGGGTTTCGCCGCGTCCTCGCTTCTGTTGATTGATCAGCCTGAGTTGCTGATTGGTTTTGTCGATGTAGCGCAACGTCTGATGATAGACATACTTGTACAAGGCATCTACTTCAATGACGCCCTGCTCGTCAGCCGCTTCACCTAGCAGCCCACGCATCAAAAAATAGCTGAATACTCCATGCCCCAATTCGGGAAACTCCCAAGACTGCTGCTCTTGATCGCAAGATAGTAATGCATAAAACCCTTTGCTTTGGGCTGCCCGGTGGCGCAGGATTTCCACAAGCTGGGGGGTTGGGTTGGCAGGGGGCAACGCCTCCTCTTCTCCCTTTGCGGTTCTAAACGTCATGCTGCCGCTGTGGCAGGCATCTAGCCATACAAGCTGTTGGTGGGCAGCACACTGTCCCATCAGGTTCAGCAAGGTATGAACGGCCAACCCTGTATTGAATACATCAACTTTGTGGGTATCACTCAGACACAGCACAGCTTGACGGCTGGCATCATCCAGAATGCCATGACCGGAGAAGTAGAACAGTACAGTGTCCTGGGGTTGAGATTCAGCGACAATGTGTTGCAAGCTGGCGTAGACAGCCGCCAGTTTAGGAGGTTGAGCAAGCTGAACCGCAGAATCGTGATGCATCTGCACGGAGGTTTTGGGGAAGGCTTGAGTCGCAGCGGCGATCGCTTCGCCCAACCCTTGGCAGTCTAACGCGGGATAATACAAGGCGGGAAACCGCCGATCCTGATAGTGATTAACACCCACCAATAAAACCCACAGCTTGGCTTCTCCCGTTTCCAAGGCACGGCTGGCACGACTGGTTCTAACGCTAGCTGGAGACATGGCTTTAGCTCAATTCTTTTTTGAGGTAATCGTTTAGGTTGTGCATAACTAAGTAGGTCAGGTCAGTTAACTAAGTAGGGCAGTGAATTACAAGTGCACTGAATGAAAATGAATCGCTCATGATTCGGTATTGTGGCGTTAAAGCCAGTTTATGCAAATTTAAGTTTATGCAAATTTAAGTTTATGCAAATCAAGTCTATGCAAATCTAAGTTAGCGATTCTTCGGCGAGCACTATATACATTTCATGGTCTTCCCACCGATTTTGAATCTGGACGTTTCTGCTCAATAGCCGGAAGAGTAATGGTACCAATCAATGATGAAGCTTCATGGGTGAAAATGCCAAATCGACATTCTTCCCAACGAGCATGTTGGTACAAATTAGGACTATGGTCGCTAAACTTTACCGGGGTCGTCCCAAGGTTGTAATGTACAAAACTGCCTCATCGGCAGGAATGCCCAACACGTCATTCACCTCATCATCAAAGAATCCTGCAATTCCACTGACACCCAGTCCCAACTGAATCGCTGCTAGATTCAGCTTCTGCCCCAGATGCCCGGCATCCATATGAAGATACCGATAAACGCGATCGCCGTACTGCATCACTGCTTTGCCCAAATCAGCCGTGTGAAACAGCACCACTGCTGCATCTCGCCCCAAATTCTGCCCCAAACACAGCCGGTGTAGCTCCCGCCGAAAATTCTTAAAGCGGATTTGCCGTAGTTCTTGCACTCTAGGGGCATAGTGATAACAGCCTTCTTCCAAACCATCAACGCCTGAGACGGCAATAAAGGTTTCAATCAGGTTCAGATCAAAATAGTCAGGGTCAAGTCTAGCGTTTGGTCGATGTAGTTTTGGGGTTGGTAGGTAAAATCCAACAGGGTTTTGAGTTCGTCCAGGGTCAGATTTGCGCCACTGAAAGACCGAGTCGATCGTCGTTTCAGAATGGTAGTTTCTAACGCTGCCAAATTGTCTCCCCAAAGAATGGGGTTAGCGTTGCCATGGCACTTTGAGGCAAAAGGGAAAGTTATATTTGTCCACTTGGGCGGGCAAGGTCACTTGAGTTGTTTGCTTTTCAACCAGAATTTTCAGCGATGGGGAATCCTGGGTTTCTGGAATTTGAGTTGCTTCATGCAGGTAAGATAACAATCTGCCATCGGGCAGACTAGGATAATCTATCTGAGTATTAGAGGGCAAAGCAGTAGGCGCAAGCGGCAAGTTTTGCCGGACATCTAAGCGATCGGCAAGACTCAAAACTGCGATCGCCCCTTCCTGTTGTGGATCAAGATACAGCAGCCGGTTGACGGACTCATCCATAAAGCCACCAATTAAATGAGGGCGGTAGTCAGTAATGGCACCAGCTAGCTCAAAATTGCCCAGCAGATGCCCTGTATCTAGAAAGATTCGCCGATATGCCCGATCTTGATAACGCCATGACGAGCGATAAAATACCGCAGTAATGACGATCGCTAGCTGTGTTTCATCCAGGGTGGGATGCCAAAAACAGGCGTTCTGTAAATCAGACCAGACTTCACTATCCCAAAATCGCATGAGCGAATGACTCTGGGCTTGGTAGTTATATAAGCCTGCTGCGAGTAAAGGAGTGCCCCTAGAGATTAAATAAATTTCGGCGGGGTAAAGCCCTCCGGCTGAAGGAGCAGCACGCAAATAAATCATTTCGCCGCTCATCTGGGTCATCATTTTCACGGTTAACCCGTAGCTACAGAACAGCAATCGCGACAATCGTCGCCAACTCTGTTCTGTGGCAGAAGTAGCAGAAGTAACTGATTTATCAGGTTTCTCGGTGCGATAAGGTAGCAGATCGAAAGAAGTGCCAATCTTATATTCTTTAAATGGAATGGGCTGCTTTGACCAATCTAAGTCAGCACCTTGAAGGGTATCAGGGTGATATTTAGTCCGTTCATGGTAGTGCTGTGCGATTGAAACGGATGGGTCTGCCATAGGGGATACTGAGCGGAAGATTAAGCGGGTTGTAGCTTCTCTGATCTTGACACTCGAACCCTGCGAGTGACCAAAGTGTGCCCAATTTTAATGACTCATTTGATGTTCCTCTTTGAAAATTGCTGTAATGATGGCTGTAACGTTGGAACGTGCAATTTAATCAGGGTCGGAATTATGCAAACCAGACTGCACCAAAATTGGAGACAAATCCTTATCCCTATCCTGGTGATGCTGCTTTGTATGACGGCGATCGCCGCTCTGCAAATCCCTCAACTCCAGCGGTTGTTGAACCATAGCCAAACAGAATCCGCTGAACAGCTTCGACGCACGGTTGACATAGAGAAGAACCGCTTGACCTTTCTCAAGCAACTTCCCAGCTTCGGCTATCAAAACCTGCTTGCCGATTGGACTTTCCTGAGCTTCCTACAATACTTTGGTGACGAAGCAGCCCGCAGTAAAACGGACTACCGCCTTAGTCCTGACTATTTTGAAGTTATCTTAGGACGCGATCCTTACTTTTTACAAACTTATATTTTCGCCTCAACTAGTACAGCGCTGTATGCTGGAATGCCCGAAAAATCCATAGCCTTGATCCAGCAAGGATTGCAGTCATTGAAACCTAATGTGCCAGCCGGTTCCTACTATGTTTGGCGTCAGTTGGGTATTGATCAACTCCTATTTTTAGGGGATGCTCAAGCCGCCAAGCAGTCCTTTGAAACTGCTGCAAACTGGGCCCGCTTATCTGATTTGGCAGGGAGTGCGAATGTTGCTGAGGCGTCCCAGCAAACGGCTGATTTTCTATCCAAAAATCCCAGTAGCAAAACGGCTCAAGTTTCTGCATGGACAATGGTGTTGGGGTCTGCACCAGACGATCGCACCCAAAAAATCGCGATCAGCCGAATTGAAGCGCTGGGCAGTAAAGTTGTGAAACATCCAGATGGGTCTTTCGGTATCCAAGCGCCTGCCAAAGATTAGGGGAGTTCAAGAGCCTATCCCATTCAATTTCGTTTATAGCAATTTTCAAGTACATAGAGTACAGCTTGTTTTTTGAAAGCTTCGCTCTGCATGGCTTTCAAAAAATCATTTGGTTTTATCCAAACGCGAAGCACTATGGCTTGATCCCAAACTACTGCTCTCCAGAGCGAGCACCGCCACCTAGATCAGCTAAAATCAAGGCAATTCTACTGACAATAAGAATCAAGCGTATGGCAGTCAAAAAAGGTGATGTGGTACGGGCAGTTCGGGAGAAGCTAGAAAATAGCCTGGAAGCCCAAGCGAGCGATGTCCGCTTCCCACCCTATATTTTTGAGACAAAGGGCGAAATCATTGATGCTAAAGGTGACTATGTGCTTGTGAAGTTTGGTTATGTGCCAACGCCCAATTTCTGGCTAAAAGCTGATCAATTAGAAAAGGTCGGTTAATGGTTGGCAAGTGGCTGAAGTTTTGGGTCACAATCTAGCACTATGGCTTTTTCCCTCTCTCCTTCTTGTCGCCCCACGCGCGTCTCTATCATTGGGGCGGGTAATGTAGGTGGCACTTTAGCTCAGCGGATTGCCGAGAAAGATTTGGCAGATGTGGTTCTGCTGGATGTTCTGCCAGGGCGTCCTCAAGGGCATTGCTCTGGATTTGATGCAGTCTAGCGGTATCGAAAGGCATAACCGTAAGATCAGTGGCACTGTTGACTATGCGGATACTTACGGCTCAGATATTGTCGTCATTACGGCAGGGCTGCCTCGTAAACCGGGTATGAGCCGCGATGACTTGCTGCGGACTAATTCAGCAATTGTCACACAGGCGGCTAAACAAGCAATCGCCCATTCTCCAGAGGCCCTCCTCATTGTAGTTACCAATCCACTTGACCCCATGACCTACCTGGCTTGGCAAGCCAGTGGTCTACCGCCAGAGCGGGTAATGGGCATGGCCGGCATTCTAGATTCAGCCCGCTTTCAAACTTTTATTGCAATGGAATTGGGCATTTCGCCAGCAGATGTGCGAGCTATGGTTCTGGGGAGTCATGGAGATTTAATGGTACCACTGCCTCGTTACTCCACAGTTAATGGCATTCCAATTACCAAGTTGCTGCCGTCTGAGGCGATCGAGCGGCTGACAGAACGTACCCGGAATGGCGGTGCTGAAATTGTAGAACTGCTCAAAACGGGCGGCGCTTACTATGCACCCGCCTCGTCAACCTATTTGATGGTGGAATCGATTTTGCTCAACCAGCCACGCCTGTTGCCTGTGGCAGCTTATCTGCAAGGGCAATACGGGTTGCATGACCTCTATATTGGTGTTCCAGTTAAATTGGGTTGTGGCGGGGTGGAGCAAATCTTTGAACTAGAGCTAACCCTAGCAGAACATGCAGAGTTGCAAAAGTCTGCAAATGCAGTCCGTGAAAGCCTTGACCGAGCATTGGCGCTCCAGTAATCAGTTGGGTTGAAAGCTGAATTTTATATAAATACCCTTGATCATTTTTGTTGATTGGTTATGATGGGAATGTAAAGTCAATCACACGCATCGCTAGGTCAGAGTCTTCTGATTTGGCAAGGGCAAGGCTGATACGGAAGGAGCTATCCGAGTGATGGATTATATTGATAAGGTGCTTGAAAAGTTAAAGGAATGGGCGCGTAAGCTAGTTGAAGCTCTACTGGGCCCAGAGGCACAGCCAGAACCAGAGCCGATCCCCGTGCCTGTTCGAGACACCGATCGCCGCAGACGCTAACCTTTAGACGCTTTTCAACCCATCTGATCAAGCTATCCTAGTCTTTTTGACCGAAGTAAATTTTCCCTATAAACTCCTCGAAGTGTAATAACGCCTAGCGCGTATGCAACCTTCAGCTTTTTATGAAAAGAAGACCTGCTTTAGAGCTTGGTTCGTCAAATCGGCAGGTCAAACCCCACTGATGGGTCTGTCTGCATGAATCGGATGAATTTCTCAAGCCTGCCTTATTCGCTTTGTTAGTTTCTATGACTTGCTAATTTGCTAAGTGTTTTAGTATTGCACGGGCCCAACTTAAATCTATTAGGTCAACGGGAACCTGGGGTCTATGGCCACGAAACGCTAGATAGTATTAACCAACTATTAAGGCAGGTGGCAGATCTGTTACAGGTGAAAGTCTCGGCTTTTCAGTCTAACCATGAAGGAGCCTTGATTGATGCAATTCATGCCGCATCGGGACAGCACCAAGGAATATTGATCAATCCTGGAGCTTACACGCACACCAGCGTAGCCATTCGAGATGCGATCGCGGCCGTTGCTATTCCTACGGTCGAAGTCCATCTCAGCAATATTTATCGCCGCGAGACTTTTCGTCATCACTCTTACATTGCCCCTGTGGCCGTAGGTCAAGTCAGCGGCTTTGGAGCAGAAAGCTATCGCCTCGGCTTACAAGCCCTGGTGACTCATCTGAGAACCCTGCCTTAAGAGCATCGCAGGCTAGTTTAATTTCGCTACGCTAGAAGGAAAGGGTTGACAGGCTAGACTCTGAAGCTTTGTTGATCAGGTAGTGTTTCTAGACGCTCTGCTCATCCCTCATAGTGCTTCGCGCTTGGATAAAACCAAATATATTTTTGAAAGCCTCGCGGAGCAGTACTTTATTCAATTGAAAATTGCCGTAACCTTCATTCCTTGCGAAATTTCCATGTTGACTCAAAAATTGCACGATCTCAGAGCACTATTTGCCGAAATGGATCGAGCGCTGATTGCTTATTCTGGCGGCATTGATAGTACCCTGGTAGCAAAAATTGCTTATGATGTGCTGGGCGATCGCGCTCTAGCCATTACTGCTGAATCCCCGTCGCTATTACCCGAAGATTTAGAGGATGCTCGGATTCAAGCAGCCAGCATCGGTATTGCCCACGAAGTGGTGCAAACCCATGAGATGAATAACCCAAATTACACAGCAAATCCGGTCAACCGCTGCTATTTTTGCAAAAGCGAATTGCATGACACACTCCAGCCCATAGCGCTGCAACGGGGCTATTCCTATGTCGTGGATGGTGTCAACGCGGATGATTTATTAGACTACCGGCCTGGCATTCAAGCAGCCAAAGAACGAGGAGCGCGATCGCCTCTCGCTGAATTAGGCGTCAGCAAAGCGGAAGTACGGGCCATGGCTCAGCAGCTAGACTTGCCCTGCTGGGATAAACCGGCTCAGCCTTGCCTTAGCTCTCGATTCCCCTACGGGGAAGAAATTACGGTGGCTAAGTTACAGCGTGTGGGTAGAGCAGAGCGCTATCTCAGAAAGCTGGGCTGGCAGAATTTACGGGTGCGATCGGCAGGAGATACGGCTCGCATTGAGTTGCCACCCGACCAGATTCAAGCCTTTGTTCTTAATACTGATTTACCTACGCTGGTGAGTGCCTTGCAGTCCTATAGCTTCCTATATGTAACGCTAGATCTGGAAGGGTATCGTAGTGGTAAGTTGAACCAGGTGCTCCAGTTGGGTCAAAAAGCTTGAAGTTATTCTTCAATAATCTCAAAAAAGCCCCCTCTGGCTGATTGCTCAGCCAGAGGGGCTTCCAATTAAAAAGAGCAGCAAGAAGAAGAGAATAATTTATGCGGGTCTAATCTTCCTCATCTAATCCATCATCTTCAAAATCATCATCATCATCAATAATGGCAGAGGTGAGAGAGTCATCATCATCATCATCCAAATTGCGTTTGATGCCGAAGCTGGCACCATAGTCAGCTACTTCAGGAGTAGGAGTCGGAGTGCTCCGAAGTGGTGGGAAGACTTCAAATCCGCCATCGCGATCGTAGGAACGGGCAGTGCGATCGTCTAGCACTACATCACTCAGATCAATATCTTCCTCAAAGACACTACCTTCATAGATTGGATCCACTTCAACAGCACTAGTTTCCTCATAGGCATTGAAACCTGTCCGGCCGGAATCAATCGCCCAATGATCACGTTTTCTTTCAGACCGCGTAGCCAATCAGATTTCCCTTCGATTGCCGCTTCCGTAAGCACCCGCGTAGTTTCCTGGAAACTGGCAGCCGAGATGAAGCTATCGGTATTCAACGAGGCTTTAGTAATCCCTAGCAGGACTGGCGTGTACTGGGCTGGGGCACCGCCTGTAATTGACATAGCTTCGTTGACCTGCTCAATCTGACGCAGTTCTACTAACTCTCCTGGCAACATTGTAGTGTCTCCACCATCATCAATTCTGCCTTTAGAAGTCATCTGCCGGACAATCACTTCAATATGTTTGTCGGAAATGTCGATCCCTTGAGATTGGTAAACAGACTGCACTTCGCTAACCAAGAAATTCTGGACAGCCTGCAAGCTCCTCAGCGCTGCTTCATGAATCCCACTCAGTTCACGGTGATACTCGAAGAAAGTCTCCAGAATTTCGTGGGGGTTGGCAGGCCCGTCTGTGAGAGCTTCTCCTGCCCCCACTTCTTGTCCATCCATCACTAAAGCATTTTGTCCTGGGGTGAGCGGATATTCGGTCGTTACACCATCGTTCTCAATCACTTTAATCTCAATCGATTCATCGTCACTGTAAACAACTTGTGCTACTCCAGGGCGCTTGGCCAAAATGCAGGCTTCCTTCGGTTTACGAGCTTCGAGCAGTTCTTCAATCCGAGGTAGACCCTGGATAATATCTCCTGTCTTAGCTCGCTCAAACACAAGCAACACTAAGTTGTCGCCCCTTTGAACCAGATCGCCATCGTCAATGTGTAAGACGGCACCCCCTGAGACACGGTAGGGACGAGCAATGCGCAGAACAACTTGGTGATCAACCGTTTCAATCACCTGACCTGATTCTTCCAGGGCTATCCCTGGCGCAATCAGCGAACCTGCAACGAGCAATTCGCCTGGCTTGACTGTAGGAGTCTTGCCCTTCGTGTCAACGGTAAAACGGTCAGCATTCCGCATCACCAAGACTCGGCGAATGGCTTCACCCCCTTCTCGGATGCCGCGAATCTCACCGGTTTCTTTACACAAGATCTCGGTTCGAGCTACCACTGCGCCAGGAGCAATTTGGTCTCCATCTTTCACCAGAAGGCGGGTTTGGGTACTGCCTTGAGTTTGGTCAGCCGCCATGTCTCGGCGAATTACCAAAGATTCTAGAATCACTAGCTGGAGGCGCATTACCCCTGCCTCCGACTCGTCTGGAACTAGCTCAATATCGGCTGCCAGTTGGGGAGCGTCTTGATCAATTTCCAAAATTAGTTGGGTGCGTAATAGCTCTAAGCCCTCAACGGACTTCACCCGCTCTCCGTCTTTGTAAGGGATCCGCTGAATAGCGCGTAGTTGAATCGATCGCCCTCCCGACTGTTCACGAGTCGAAGCCTGACTAGGAACAGAAGGCTCATCTGGAACTGCAAATTCTGTCACCGGACGTAGCAACAAAGCGGGGCCTTCTGGAGATTCGACATACTCCACATAGCGCAACTCTTCAGCGATTAGCCCTGGCATCACTTCTTGTCCCGCATTGACGATCGTCTCATGCTTTGACATCACAGCTTCGGGATTATCGGCTAGATGCAACTCGCCCGGTTTAATGACAATCTCCCGGAGAATATCATTCTTCTGAGTTACTTCTATAACGCCGTTGCTCTGACAGAAGATATCTTTAACAACTTCTGTACCCGCTTCAACATACTGACCATCTTCTACCAAGAGTAAAGAGATGTCTTTGTTGACTTCGTGAGCTTCTTCGGGAATCCACAGCAGCGTACCTCCCTTGACGACTTCGTAGCCCTGTTTAGGTTTGCCTTTTTTGGCAACTTCCACCCCTGAATACTTAATGATTCCGCCTGTCTGAGTGTGATAGCGGTCATCGATCAATTCGGCGACTACCTGGTTGTTAGACACTTTAGTTCCAGGGGTGGCAATTAGAGAAAAGCGCTGGTTGTGTTGAGTTTCAATCAGGTACTGCTCTCGTCCTTGCTGACTTTCAACCGTGACACGGGCTTCATCTAGCAGCACAGAAGCAGTGATGATCTCAATTTCTCGCCCACCTTTACTGCTGCCTTCGCTTTCTTGAGGAATGCGAACCGACCCCCCATGCTCGGTCACTAGCTTTGTTTCCGCTAGAATGCTAGTGGAATCAACACTGTCTCCATTTTTAACAATGGGTTCTGCACCAGGTGGTAAGTTATAGACTTCACCTGAAAGAATCCAAATCAGCCCGCCCCGTTGAGCAATCCGGGTCGTATTACCCTGACGATCTTTCTTCTCTTCTGGCACCACATCAGCAAATTTGACTTCGCCTGCCAGGTCAGAAGCCACTTCTTTCGTAGCCTTTTCTGTGACTTTGCGAACCCGACCGGCCGAGGGCATTTCTACCAGCATGTGTCCCGTTTTGACCGCTTGGCCATCTTTGGCAAAGATAATCGAACCGGCAGGAACAGTGGTGCTTTCTTTGCGATCGCCACTTTCAACCGACATATCGACACTAACCTCCGCAATCAGCGCGTCCTCGCCATGCCGGGTACGGAAGGCGCGCGAACGGAATTGTTTTGGTTTAGTTCGGACGGTCCCATCAAAGGAGGCGCGCACCTGGGGAGCCACTTCTCCCGTAAAGGTGCCACCGGTGTGGAACGTCCGCATCGTTAACTGAGTTCCGGGCTCCCCAATCGATTGAGCGGCAATAATACCCACTGCTTCACCCAAATCAACCAGGGAGGCATGGGCCAGACTCCAGCCATAGCAAGCTTGACAAACAGAGCGCGTCGCTTCACAAGTTAGGGGCGATCGCGCAATCACTTCTTCAACTTTGGCTTTGCCGATCTTGCGGGCAATGTCGTCAGAGATGGCTTGATTCCGAGCCACAATGACTTCTCCGGTTTGAGGATGAACGACATCTTCAGCCGCGCATCGACCCAACAGACGATCTTCCAACTTGATCAAAATGCGCTCACCATCCGTCATGTTGCGGACACTGATGCCTCGTTCTGTACCACAATCGAGTTCCCGGATAATCACATCTTGAGAAACATCAACCAGGCGGCGGGTGAGATATCCAGAGTCAGCGGTTCGCAGTGCCGTGTCTACTAGACCCTTGCGAGCACCATAGGAGGAGATAATGTACTCTGTTACCGTTAGTCCTTCGCGGAAGTTAGTTTTAATCGGCAAGTCAATAATCTGACCTTGCGGATCAGCCATCAAGCCCCGCATACCCACCAATTGCCTGACCTGGGAAATATTACCCCGTGCTCCAGAGAACGCCATCATATACACAGAGTTGAGCGGATCATTAGATTCAAAGTGGCGAACCACTTCGTCTTTCAGTTCCTCACTCGTTCCATTCCAAGTGTCGATCACCTTCTGGAACCGTTCTACTTCGGTGATTTCGCCGCGTGTATAGCGAGTCTCAGTATCGCGAATTTGCTCTTCTGCCAACTCCAGAAGATATTTCTTTTAGGTGGAACCTGCAAGTCATCCACACTAATGGATACCCCTGCACGAGTCGCAAACCGGAATCCCAAATCCTTTAAATCATCAGCCATCTGGGCAGTTCGAGCGGTTCCATAGTAGGTAAATGCCCAAGAAACTAGTCGTTTCAGTTGACCTTTATCAACCACTCGATTTCGGAAAATTGTTTTCTGCTCAGACTTTTGACTCGCCTTCTGCTCTTCCGTCATTTATCTTTGCCCCTCAATCTGTTTAGCAATTCGCGATTCATTCGCAGCGGATCTGCTTGGCGCATTAGCCCATTAGCGCATTATGAATAGTCTTGTTGTAAATAATGCGTCCAGGCGTTGTTTTAATGTACTGAGAAACGATGTTACCTTGGGCATCTTCCCGAACCCGACGGAACTTGTAGAGTTTAGTCACGATGCCTTCTTCTGTAGTGCTAACTTGCTCTGGTTCTGTCTCAGCATCTGTGCCCTCAACCTCACCCTCAAACCGCACCCATATGTAAGAGTGAATATCTATTTGCTTTTGTTCATAGGCAGTAATCACATCGTCCATGCTGGAGTAGTAGCGTCCTGCGCCCAAAGTAGCCTTTGGATTTTCTGCGGTCAGATAATAGCATCCCAAGACCATGTCTTGGCTAGGCATGACGATAGGCCTACCCGTTGCCGGAGACAGAATATTGTTAGAAGCAAGCATGAGGAGCCGAGCTTCGGCCTGAGCTTCCAATGATAGCGGCACATGCACAGCCATTTGATCTCCATCAAAGTCTGCGTTGAAAGCTGGACAGACTAAGGGATGAATTTGGATAGCTCGCCCTTCCACCAAAATGGGTTCAAAGGCTTGAATTCCCAGGCGGTGAAGTGTGGGTGCGCGGTTCAACAACACGGGATGTCCATCAATCACTTCTTCTAACACATCCCAAATACTGGGGTCGTTGCGCTGAATCAGCTTCTTGGCGGCCTTAATGTTGTTAACCAAGCCTTGACGAATCAAGCGATGAATCACAAAAGGTTGGAATAGCTCGATCGCCATTTCTCTAGGTAAGCCGCACTGATGAATCTTTAGCTTAGGACCCACTACGATTACAGACCGTCCAGAGTAGTCTACTCGTTTACCCAGCAGGTTTTGCCGGAAGCGACCTTGCTTCCCTTCAATGATGTCTGAAAGAGATTTCAGAGGCCGGTTATTGGCTCCAACCACTGTACGTCCCCGGCGACCATTGTCGATCAGTGCGTCAACTGCTTCTTGCAGCATCCGCTTTTCGTTCCGGACGATAATTTCGGGAGCCAGAATTTCTTGAAGCCGAGCAAGACGATTGTTGCGGTTAATCACCCGACGGTACAGGTCGTTCAGATCTGAGGTAGCAAAGCGCCCTCCGTCTAGTTGCACCATGGGGCGCAAATCCGGCGGGATCACTGGAATCACTTCCAGAATCATCCATTCAGGGAGCGATCGCGTCGCAATGAAGTTATCAATAACCCGGAGCCGCTTAATCAGCTTGGCGCGTTTTTGCCCTTTAGCCGCAGCAATTTCCTCTCGCAGGGTCTCAGCCTCTTTTTCCAGAGCCAAATCTTGCAGCAGACGTTGCAGCGCTTCGGCTCCAATTCCAACTTCCACTCCAGTTAATTGAGAATCTTCGCTGTAAAGCTGGTCTTCAATTTCAATCCACTGATCTTCAGTCAGTAACTGCTTGTAGCTGAGATTCTCT
>JAAUOQ010000058.1 GCA_012034795.1 Leptolyngbyaceae cyanobacterium CRU_2_3 | reverse complement strand
CTGCTGATAAGCTTGAGTCTATTTTTGGGCGCTTCCAACAGGTGGATGCCTCAGACGCCCGTCAAAAGGCAGGCACAGGCTTGGGCTTAGCCATCTGCCGCACTATCTTGCAATACCACGGCGGACAAATTTGGGCTGAAAGTCAATTAGGTGAAGGGAGTACCTTTTTCTTTACCTTACCTATTTTGTCAATGTTGCAGGACTCTCAGGCAAGCGATCGCCCTCTTGAGCTAAAACTCACTCAGCCCTCAGCACCTGACGCCCAGCAGGTTCCCCTTGTCTTGATTTGTGATGATGATCCCTCAGTCCGCTCTGTGGTGCAAGCCATGCTAGAGCGACAACACTACCGAGTTATGACCACCGCCTCTGGGCAGGAAACAGTGGCACAGGCAGTAAAACAGCCTCCTGATGTGATTCTGCTCAATTTGATGATGCCAGAAATGAATGGATGGGATACCTTAGCCATTTTGAAGCAACAGCCCAGCACCCAAAATATTCCAGTGATTATTCTGAGTGGTTTGCTTCCAGATGCCAGAAAAACGCCTTATCCAGGTGTGAATGATTGGGTTGTAAAACCGCCCAATCAGCAATTGCTGTCTCAGGCGCTAGAGCGAGCTTTATCCAAGCAACCTCAAATCATCAAAGCCTTGGTTGTTGAGGATGACCCAGATCTAGCCCAAGTTCTGCTAGCGGTGTTCTCTCGTCATGGGATGCAAACTTTCCATGCTGCAACTGGCAAAGAAGCAGTGCAGTTGAGCCAACGCATCATGCCTGATTTGTTAGTGCTGGACTTGATCCTGCCAGAAAGAGATGGCTTTGCAGTTGTGGATTGGCTGCGGCAGCATAATCGACTGTGTCAAGTTCCTCTGGTTGTTTATACAGCACGAGACTTGAATGAAGGCGATCGCGAACGCTTAAAGCTAGGAGAAACCCTTTTCTTAACTAAAGGACGGATTACCCCGCAGGAGTTTGAGCGCCGTGTGGTGGATTTACTGAATCGGATCACGCGCGATCAGGCAGGGGAAAACCAACCTGATGACTAAACGAATTTTAATTATTGATGACGATACTGATATTTTGGCCGTGACTCAACTGGCTCTCAAATCAGTTGGGGGCTGGGAGGTCTCAATGGCGACTTCAGGTCAAGAAGGACTTGTTAAGGCGCTGAAGGAGCAACCGGATGCCATCCTGCTGGATGTGATGATGCCGGATATGGACGGCATTGCCACATTTCAAGCCTTGCAAGCTGATCCTGCCACTCAAGCCATCCCTGTGATTTTGATGACGGCTAAGGTACAAGCATCTGAGCGGCGGCGATTCGCGCATCTGGGTGTCGTGTCCATCATCATTAAGCCGTTTAAGGCCATGAAGTTACCCGCTCAGATTGCAGAGGTGCTGGGCTGGAGTCAATGAGATTGAGCCAGCAGGATTTTCATCTCCACAATTCCTGCACTTTTTTCATCTACCGTGGGGGCACGCTATGGCAATTCTTATCCTCCCGTGTGGTTTTAAATAAAAATCATTCTCTCCACGAATTCTCCATTGTTCAGCTTTAATCTGAAAAAAGTAACATACCAGCCGACCAATTTTGCTCCAATTTTGCTAAAAAACCCAAGGCTGCTCTACTTCTAAATCTATCTAAAAATTTCTCTCCTTTTACATTTCACAACATAATGATGATTACTAAACCGATGAGAGAACCATCTACATCCAGAGCATTAAAAGAACAGGTACTTTATTCTCAACCGCCCTATTCTCAACGGCCCTATTCTCAACCGCCCTCAGACGTCCGTCCTCAAAACCAAAGTCCCAAGTTGAAAGCGAGTGTTGACGATATATCTATGCCAATGAGTGTTAATCGGGGTCGGGTGGCAATTTTTGTTGACGGTTCCAATTTGTTCTATGCTGCCTTACAGCTAGGAATTGAAATTGACTACACTAAACTGCTTGGCTATTTGACTCAGGGCAATCGGCTATTGCGTGCTTTTTTCTACACAGGCGTTGATCCCGTTAACGAAAAGCAACAGGGCTTTTTGCTATGGATGCGGCGGAATGGATACCGGGTTGTCACCAAGGATTTAGTTCAGCTTCCAGATGGTTCTAAAAAAGCTAATCTAGATGTAGAGATTGCAGTAGATATGATGAGGTTATCAGATCACTACGATACTGCTGTAGTCGTCAGTGGCGATGGAGATTTGTCCTATGCAATCAATACTATCTCCTATCGAGGAGCACGGGTGGAAGTCGTCAGTTTGCGATCGATGACAAGCGACAGTTTGATCAATGTAGCCGATGTTTATACGGACATCGCCACCCTCAAAGCCCAGATTCAAAAAGCTGTTTCTCCCAGCTATACTCATCAACCATTGTCCCCCTAACGAGCCGTGTTTAAACTGATTGTTTATTTTTAGAAGATAAATTGCACGCATCTTCTAAAAAATAAACAATCAGTCCTTTCAGAATCCTGGTTTTTGGGGGGCGCGACACGCATCCCAAAAACCCATTTGCGATCTACTGAGTCTGGAATCTTCTCAAAGGGTTACTCCTGGTGTATTGACTCGAAGTTTATAAACCGAGTGCAGAGCGGTGATGTATAGGGTTTGCCCATCCGCATCACCCCAGGCGCAGTTAGAAGGAGGATCTGGTGTGACGATTGTACCCAGATGATTGCCTGACGCATCCAAGACCCAGACACCCCCAGCCGCCGTACAGTAAATCCGCCCTGCGAGGTCTAGTTTCATACCATCGGGTGCGCCAGGTTTTGTCACATTTAGATTACAGAACAGGCGATCGTTGGCTAGCGTGCCGTCAGGCTGGACATCAAAGACGCGAATATGGCGACGGCCGCTGTCATCAATGTAGATCTGGCGTTCGTCTGGAGAAAAGGCCAGTCCGTTGGGGCCATCAAAATCTGTCGCGACAACGGTGAGTTCGCCATGAGGCGATAACCGATACACTGCCTGAAAGGGTTGTTCCTGCTGCTCTGGCTTAATGCCATAGGGAGGATCAGAAAAATAGATGGTTCCATCACTTTTCACGACAACATCGTTGGGGCTATTTAGCCGCTTGCCCTGGAAGCAATCGGCCAACACAGTCGTCGATCCATCCAGTTCCCTACGGGTCAACTGGCGAGCACCTTCTTCGCAGATAATCAGCCGTCCCTGCGATCGCGGGTTAAGCCGTTGGCATTGCCGCTGGGATATCGCACTACAGAACGCTGACCAGCGGCATTCAGCTTGTAAATTTTATTGGCTGGAATATCAGAACAGTAAAGTGCTTGCTCTTCAGCAATCCAGACTGGCCCTTCTAAAAATTGAAAGCCCGTCGCAACGCACTCAAGCCTGACAGACTTAGGAAACAGAGCACTAAACTCAGGCGACTTTGCCTCTAAGGGATTGGTAAACTGCCGTTGAATGCGCTGTTTGATTTGCTTGAGAGATGTCAACATGCAAAGGTTAGCTAATAATGATAGAGAACAGCAGGCTAATTTCTCCTAACCCTATCGATCAGTGGGCGATCGCTATAGATTACCACTAGTTGCTTAACAGCGGTTTTACATTTCTGTAACGCGTTCAAAGTTTCGATGAAGGAGGCTACAGCCATTGGGTGCCGCATCGGGCAGCTATAAATTGGCAGCCATAAATTGGCAGCTATAAATTGGCAGCCATAAATTGGCAGCCATAAATTGCGTGTCAGCGATCTTCTCGGCACACTTTACAATCAATAAAGGTGAACTGAATGCCAAAGAGGGGGGGTGCAATGGCTGAGGATGTTTTACCGGGTCTCAGCTTTCCGTTGGGAGCAACGGTGCGTTCAGGAGGAGTTAACTTCTGCATTTACTCAAAGCGATCGACATTTCTAGAGTTGCTGCTGTTTGATGCCCCCGATGATCCAAAGCCTGCGCGGGTCATTCCATTAAATGCCAAACAGCATCGAACTTTTTACTACTGGCACGTGTTTGTTGCCAATATTGGTGCAGGACAGGTTTACGCTTATCGCGTCCATGGCCCTTATACCCCCGCCCAAGGATTGCGGTTTGATGCTAATAAAGTATTGCTCGATCCTTATGCTCGTGCTGTGGTGGGCTGGCAGCACTATAGTCGAGAAGCAGCGATTCTGCCAGGGGATAACTGTGCCCATGCACTCAGGGGGGTAGTGGTAGACTCTAGCTTATACAGTTGGGAGGGCGACCAGCCCTTACAGGAGCATCACTACAATTGGGAAGGCGACCAGCCCTTACGAACGCCCTATTCTAAAACTGTGATTTATGAGCTACATGTGGGTGGATTCACCAAGCACCCTAGCTCCGGCATTGCCCTAGAAAAGCGAGGAACTTATGCCGGATTAATCGAGAAAATTCCCTACTTACAAGAGTTAGGCATTACGGCTGTGGAGCTATTGCCGATTCATCAATTTGATGAGCAAGATGTACGCCCTGGATTGAAGAATTATTGGGGCTACAGCACAATCGCATTTTTTGCACCCCATGCTCAATATAGTTCTCAGCGCGATCCGTTGGCTGCCGTTGATGAATTCCGAGACATGGTTAAGGCTCTACATAAAGCTGGGATTGAAGTTATTCTTGATGTGGTATTTAATCATACGGCTGAGGGGAATCATGAAGGTCCAACTCTGTCTTTTCGAGGATTGGCAAATACTTCCTATTACATTCTTCAAGAAGACAATTTAGCCCTCTATGCTAACTATAGTGGCTGTGGCAACACGATGAAGGCCAATCACGAAGTTGTGGCACGGTTGGTCATTGACTGCTTACAGTATTGGGTTTCAGAAATGCATGTCGATGGATTCCGGTTTGATCTGGCATCGGTCATGTCGCGCAGTCGATTAGGGCATATTTTGGAAGATCCACCGCTATTATGGGCGATCGATTCTAACCCCATATTAGTCAATGCTAAGGTGATTGCCGAAGCCTGGGATGCAGCCGGACTCTATCAAGTCGGGTCGTTTGCGGGCGATCGCTTTGCTGAGTGGAATGGCCCCTTTCGGATTGATGCGCGTCGGTTTGTGAGAGGAGATGCAGGCATGGTGAGCCAGCTTGCGGCTCGGATTATGGCCAGCCCAGATATTTATCCGGCTCTCGATCGCGAACCCAATCGCAGCATCAATTTTATTACCTGTCACGATGGATTCACGCTGAATGATCTGGTGTCTTATAACCAAAAACACAATCAGGCAAATCAGGAAGATAGTCGGGACGGCAGCAACGACAACTATAGCTGGAACTGTGGGCAGGAAGGCGAGACAGATAATCCAGAAATAGAAGCTCTAAGAATCCGTCAGATGAAAAATTTCCTCACCATTCTGATGACTTCTCAGGGTACACCCATGCTGTTGATGGGAGACGAGGTAAAGCGATCGCAGGCTGGAAATAATAATGCGTATTGTCAGGATAGCGAACTGAGTTGGTTTAACTGGGACAATGTTGAAAACACGCCGATTTCCATCGGTTTGTCAAACTACTGTTGCAATTCACGCAGTCATTACAGTTATTCCAGCGAGAAGAGATTCTGACTGTCACCTTTGGCAGTCTAAAACCGCATATTGTTTGGCATGGTGTGAAGCTAGGTCAACCTGATTGGAGTCACGATTCGCATAGTCTGGCCTTCACACTGCGCCATCCAGAGGCAGGAGAACAGTTGCATGTGATTCTCAATGCCTACTGGAAACCACTGATATTTGAACTGCCACCACTCTATAAAGGAGAAGCCTGGCATCGGGTGGTGGATACGGCATTGGCAAGCCCCAACGATATTGTTCTTCCTAGTGCCTCACCACCCGATGCCTCACCAAAAGTCAACGGAAATATCTATCTAGTAGGAGCACAATCGGCAGTGGTGTTAATGGTAGCAGTAGCGGTAAGTTAGTCCTGCGCGGATGATCTTGCCTTACCTGATCTCCTCACCCAATTCGTCTGTCGCTAGCGCTTGTTTGAGCGATCGCGACGTTTTGCAATATAGCGCTCATACCCATTCATGATGGGAGTGGCGCTAACCCCGTGAATGATTACGGAAATCACAACTGTGCCGAGCGTCATCCAAGCGATCATTTCCCCCACATCACCTTGCAAACCTTTACCCAAAGCGTAGAACAAGTAGTACAAAGAACCTACCCCTCGAATGCCAAACCAGCCAAACAGCCAGCGTCTGGCAGGGTCATAGTTTGCCCCTATTGTACTCACCCAGGCACCCACAGGACGAATCACGAACAGCAGCAGCCCGGCGATCATCAGCGTAGGCGCGGCAAAGCGAAGCATCGGTTCAAAGCGTAGTAGTGATCCCAATAAGAGGATAGTGCCTAACTCGGCTAACTTTTCAAATTGCTCAATGAAATCAAGCTGATCCAGCCGCTTATCTGGATTATGGTAATAGTGTTGGGTGGACATGCCTGCCAAAAACACTGCCAAAAATCCATATCCATGCACCAATTCGGTTGCAGCGTAAGTAATCAAGATAATGCTGAGGGCAATGAAATTTTCCATTGCTTCATTGACAGGGCGATATTTTTGGATGCGTTTGTCACTCCAAACAATCATACGAGTGACAAGAATGCCCATACCTATGCCAGCAACAATTGCCCATACCAGATCAATTGCCACCCACTGACCAAACCAATCTTGCCAGTTATCATCTTCTAACCAGTGCAACCCAAAGTACACAAATGGAAAAGCCAGCGCATCATTCAATCCCCCTTCGGAGGTTAAACCAAAGCGTAAACCATCCTGATCTTCTGGATCGTTGATTTGACTTTCTGAAGCCAAAACTGGATCAGTGGGAGCTAAGATTGCCCCCAGTAAGATGGCTGCTCCCCAGGGTAATTGAAGAACCCAGTGCCCCAAGGCTGCCACTGCAAAATAGACAGGGGCATCAACAGACCAATTAATCGAATCGTAGAACCCCAACTGGTTAGATTCAAAGGGCGGTTCATTTTTAGCCCACAGCTAAACAGAGAAATCAGCACGACGATCTCGGTCAATTTCTCCAAGAAACCAGCACCGGGTCTAATTTGAATCAAATTAAATCCATAAGGGCTGAGGATTATACCAACGATCAAATAAATCAAGGCAAAAGAGAAGGGCGATCGCGTAATCCAGCCTGATCCCAACGTGACTGTTAGTAGCAGCAGACCAATAACCAGGAGGTCAAGAATGTAGGTATCCACGTTGGCATGTTTCCAATTTAAAACTCTCCCCAAACCTATCAGCCTAATTCTGAGAAGGAACTAAGTCAAAAGTCAGAATAGTTGCAACCATTGGATAGATTTAGATTCGTCAGAAGCCCTCGATCAGAAAACCGCCAGAGTGATCTAGAATCACTCTGGCGGAAACATTGCACTGTAGTCTTTTGTTACAGAAAATTTTGTCAGAAGATGTATCTCACGATGCTCTATGCAATGTTTTCAGGATTTCTTGAATTTTGACCAGCCCGCATACTGCGCTCTATTGCCCAACTGTTCTTCAATTCGCAGAAGCTGATTGTATTTAGACAGTCGTTCACCCCGACAGGGTGCGCCTGTTTTAATCTGCCCTGCTGCTGTGGCCACCGCTAAGTCTGCAATGAAATCATCGGGTGTTTCGCCAGAGCGATGGCTAATCATATAGGTATAGCCACTAGCACGCGAAATGCTGATGGCTTCGAGAGTTTCAGTAATGGAACCAATCTGATTGACTTTGACGAGGGTGCTATTGCCTACGCCTGCGCGATCGCCTCTTTGATAATTTTGGGATTGGTCACAAAAGCGTCATCCCCCACAAGCTGAATCCGGCCACCCAGTTTTTGAGTCAACAGTTTCCAGCCGTCCCAATCCTGCTCTGCCAAACCATCTTCAATGGAGATAATCGGGTACTGGTTGACCCAACTTTCCCACAGTGCCACCATTTCCTCAGATGTCTTGCGGCTGCCGTCCGATTTGGAGAAGACATACATGCCGTCTTCATATAGCTCTGTCATGGCGGGATCAAGAGCGATCGCGACATCCTCACCTGCTTTCAATCCCACTTTTTCGACTGCTTGCAAAATCAGTTCTACTGCTTCTACATTGGATTTGAGGCTAGGGGCAAATCCTCCTTCATCGCCTACGCCTGTACTGTAGTCATTTTTTTAAGAATGGACTTGAGTGCATGATAGACTTCTGCGCCCATCTCTAAGGATGCCCGAAAGGTGGGTGCGCCAACGGGCACGAGCATAAACTCCTGAAAATCGACGCTGCTATCAGCATGAGCGCCGCCGTTCAGTACATTGAAGCAGGGAGCCGGTAATAAAACAGCATCTGCCCCACCCAAGTATTGGTAAAGTGGCACTTCAGCAGATTCTGCGGCGGCACGGGCTACCGCCATTGACACCCCCAAAATTGAGTTTGCCCCCAAGTTAGATTTGAATTCTGTACCATCCATCTCCAGCATTTTGCCGTCGATTGCTGCCTGATCAGCCGCATCGGCTCCTGTTAGTGCTGCTGCGATCGTTTTATTAACATGGGCAACGGCTTTCAGTACGCCCTTACCGCCATAGCGCTGGTCTCCGTCACGCAATTCCAAGGCTTCGCGGCTACCTGTGGAGGCTCCCGAAGGGACTGCGGCTCTGCCTTTGCTGCCATCCTCCAGCACAACATCCACCTCCACGGTTGGATTGCCGCGAGAGTCAAGAATTTCTCTGCCATGAATGGATGCGATCGCCACCATAAAATCAGTTCCTTGAATGGAGTACTTTTACTAGATTGAACATTGAACCAGAAGAATCTGCAATTCTCAATCTGTTTTGGACTCTTTTAATCTATGGCGCTCAGTTTATACCGTTTATTTATCATGACTATGTATGATTAAATACCGTGAAGTCCCTTCTCCTACAAAAGGAAAAGGGACTCAGGAATGAAGAGAAAAGATGGTTCAGTCATGTATGTTGCCCGTCTTCCCCTCCCTCCCAATCCATGCAATGGTCGCCTTCTACGCCAGAGGGATGAATGGCACAGATTAAACGAGTGCCATTATAGGTTTGTCCGTGATATATGCAGCAGCCTTGACAGGCTTTAGGACGTTGAGACCGAGCAGGCGAAGAGGGACGGCTCATTTGTCGCAACAGATCAAGGTAGAGATCTGCATGGGCAGCTCGGCTCTTGCGAACACGAGTTTGCTCAATGGCGATCGTCGTGGCGGTAAAGCTAGCCAGACAAGAACCTGCCGCTACAGCCGCTGCCTGCACGACTTTATCGTTAGACCATAGCGCGATGGACAGAGCCAAACCTGAACAGATGCTACCGAATGCAACTTTCTGTATCATCTCATTTGTCGATGCAATCTAGAAGGGCAGACGGCTCTTGCAGGTGAGCGAGAACCTCAGCTAACTTATGAGCAACCCTAGCAATCTAGCGATCGCTTTTCTGTAGTTTTTGGATAGCAACCTGGACAAGGATATTTGAAGCAATACCCCTACCTATTATTACTCAACTTCTTAGCAGATTCGGGAAGTCAAATTAAGTTCTTGAAAAATCAATTTTTTAATCTCAAGGCTATACTAAAAGCCCATCAGCACCATTCATTTTGAAACTTCTAAGAGCAAGCAGGATGGGTAGGTCGGTCGTAACACTGCCTCTAGCAAGCCTGGAAATAGGGCTTCTAAATCTTCTCGACGCAAAGAATTAATGTGCTGAGTCCCCTCTTTGCGGCAGTATACAACACCCGACTCCCGCAAAATTCGTAAATGGTTGGACATCGTGGATTTGGCGATCGTGCCATCTAAAGCTGAACAGGAAAGTTCGCCTTCTGCTGCTAATCGTCTCACACATTTTAAGCGAACTGGATCGCCCAATGCATATAGTACACCTGGCAGAGAAATATCTTTTCGATCGGGATGATAAATCAGTCTCATATGATCATCTGTAATGCTATCTGAGTAATGCCTACAGGTGCTCTAGCATAGCCATCCCCTATCTGGATTTACTTCCTGGATCGGCTGATTGTGTATCAACTCCAGCCTCGAAAAATATATCTGAACCTACACCGCAACTTATTGCAGGCTGAAGAAATTTCTACAAACGCCCTGTAGGAGATGAAAGATTAGAGAGTGACTCTTGCATTATGCCATAAACCCTTCTATAGTTTAGTTGTTCGAGTTTCTTGAAATATGGAAGCTAAAATCTGCTGAATTCCCCGTGGAGGAACGTGATGTCAGTCGTCACAGAAGTTACAGACTCTACATTTGAGCAAGAAGTTCTAGAGAGTGAGCTTCCAGTCCTAGTAGATTTTTGGGCCCCTTGGTGTGGCCCCTGTCGTATGGTCGCTCCAGTGGTAGCAGAGGTGGCTGCTCAATATGGTGAGCAAATGAAGTTTCTGAAGCTAAATACAGATGAAAACCCAGGAATTGCTGGCAAGTATGGAATTCGTAGTATTCCGACTCTGATGATTTTCAAAGGGGGACAAAAAGTTGACATGGTGGTAGGTGCTGTACCTAAATCAACTTTGTCACTGACTGTAGAAAAATACCTTTAGTCTGTGGGGTGGGTTTGGCTTTCAGCGCGCAGCGCTATACCTACCCCTCTTGGGTACTCTGCCATTGTTCATCCGTAATCACTATTGAGGGCATTGGAGTTTGTTTATAGACAGCAGCGGGCAACAGAAAACTGCCTGAACTGAAGATAAACCTAGCTCACGACTCTATCGATCTGATTACCACCCAGGAGAACAAATAATGTTGACTAAAGTGAATTTACCCAACCTGATTCAGGGCGATCAAGGGGCAGCCGTTTCCCTACTACAGCGATTGCTCGTTATCTACGGCTACGAACAATACCTCAATCCTAGCGGTGTAGATGGTGTGTTTGGCAGTGGCACCTCTCAAGCTGTTCAAGCTTTCCAAGGTGACCACTTTTTGAACAAAGACGGTCAAGTTGGACAACTCACTTGGAAAGCGCTGTCCTACCCTTTAGCAATCCCAATCTCTAAATCTGGCTCTGCAACAGAGTCTAAAACCAGAGACAAAGTTTGATGCCTCTACCGTCTACCAAAGCGCAGACATCGCAATAGGCTAGAGAGGTTTCCTCTAGCCTATTGCGAATCTAATATTCTTAAATTCTTCCGGATGCCGATCGCCGCTGAAATTGCCCATTGCCTGCCCGTCCTAGCCAGACATCGCCATCGACAATTAACTCGCCCCGCAAAAATACTTTCTCCACTTTGCCAGTGACTCGACGGCCTTCGTAAAGGGTGTAATCGGCATTGGAATGATGCGTACTCGCGCTAAGAGTATGGGTTTTGAGCGGATCAAACAAAACCAAATCTGCATCACTACCCACTGCGATCGCTCCTTTGCGAGGAAACAGCCCAAACATCTTGGCTGGTGCAGTAGCGGTAAGTTGGACAAACCGATTCAGAGAAATTCTACCCGTTCCGACGCCGCCATCGAACAATAAGGAGAGACGGAATTCAACGCCCGGTGCACCGTTGGGAATACGCTCAAAGTTGTCGCGTCCAAGCTGTTTCGAGCGGTGAATGCCGTAAGGGTTTTCGTTAAAGCAGAAGGGACAGTGATCCGTTGAAACAATTTGCAGATCATCGAATTTGAGTCCGCGCCAAAGGGCTTGCTGACAGTCGTGCTCTCGCAAGGGTGGTGTCATGACAAATTTGGCAGGTTCAAAATCAGGGCGATCGTATTCATCAATCGTCAGAAACAAATAGTGTGGGCAAGTTTCGGCAAAAGCGGGGATACCGCGATCGCGAGCTTCTACCACTGTATCTAAGGCTTCTTTGGCAGATAAATGCACCAGGTATACTGGAACTTCAGCTAACTCCGCTAAGCGAATGGCTCGGTGACTCGCTTCTGCTTCCATAATCCGGGGGCGGGTCAGAGCATGAAACTTGGGCGAGGTGTTGCCTTGAGCCAACGCTTCTTCGATTAACACTTGAATCACACTCCCATTCTCAGCATGGACGTTGATCATTCCGCCATGTGCTCCTGCTTTCCGCATGGCTTTAAAGATGCCCGCATCATCCACCATCAGGACGCCTGGATAGGCCATGAACATCTTGAAGCTAGAAATGCCTTCCTGGTTAATTAGATCGGGCAATTCTGCCAGGGCATCAGGTGTAACATCTGTCAAAATCAGGTGAAACCCATAGTCCACAGAGGCTTTGGGTTGAGCCACCGCAAGACGGCGATCGAGTGCCTGTTTGGGCGTCTCGCCACGTTGCTGAAGGGCAAAATCAACGATGGTTGTTGTGCCGCCAAAGGCAGCCGATCGCGTTCCACTTTCAAAGGTGTCGCAAGTCTCAGCTTCGCCTAACGGAAACTCCAGGTGGGTATGCACATCTACTCCACCGGGTATCACGAGCAGTCCTGCTGCCTGATGAACCGTGGCTGTTTCGGTTGAAATCTCTCTGCGATCGCCTCAATTTGCCCGTTTTGATCAAAATATCTGCCACATAATCATCTACAGCCGTGACGATTCGCCCTTGCTTAATGAGTACGTCTGTCATATTTTCTCCTCACACCAAATAGTCTGTTGCAGATTAAGCTAGACTGCCAACGTACTACATCTTTAGAACAGCAATGTGATAACCACTAACTTCTTTAGAACTTTCTATTTGTTTTAATTAGGTAAAAGTATTTGTTGTTTAAGGGTATAAAGCTCGTTATGAACATTCGGGACGCCCAGGAATTCGATTTACCCGCCATCGTAGCAATTTACAATGCGGCGATTCCGACGCGAATTTCCACTGCCGACCTAGAACCAATCACGGTTGAGAGTCGCCGTGCTTGGTTCCATCAGTACAATCCTCAGAAGCGCCCCCTTTGGGTACTCGAAATAGACCAAAAAATTGCTGCCTGGATCAACCTCACCTCTTTTTACAGTGGCCGCCCTGCCTACAGTGCCACAGCAGAAATCAGCATTTATATTGCTCCCCAATATCAACGTCAGGGCTACGGTAAGCTGCTAGTGAAACATGTGATTGAAGCCTGCCCTCGCTTAGGAGTCACCACCCTATTGGCTATGTACTTTGACCACAACATGGGCAGCCGTCAGCTATTTGAAAGCCTAGGTTTTCAGTCTGCTGGGCATCTTTCTGAAATTGCTGTCTTGGATGGACAACAGCGAGGGCTGATCATCGCTATCAGGAGAGTTGAGCCTACCCCTTTATCAATAGGTGAATAGCCAGAATTTTGAAGGGTTTAAAAGTCTGTCTCATACCAAAATATATGAACTATCCAAATGCACGGGTATTAAAGTACACGAGCAATGAAATTACACGGATTACAAAATATACAGAGCTATACCTAAAATACACACGAATTAGGACTCCGATAGAGTTGAAGAAAAGGCTTGTCTCTTGATCAAAAATACACCCATAATCCAGCCCAATGATTTATAAAACTTCTTCACTAAAAAAATAATTTGAAAAATTTTTGCAACAAACTGATGACATTAATTTACTGATGACATTGAATTTAATATAGAGTTACGATTCAGATCTAAAGATAGATGATAGTCTATCTACGGATAGATGTTTTTCAATCAATGTCTTAAGGTTAGTGTCTTGAGTGTTCTATTTACTAATCGTGAGTCAGGTGCAGTGGGTGCATACCCCTAGATCAATTATTTTGTACACAAAATACTTCACTCAGATATTCTAGCTCTTAAAGAGTTAAGAATTTCTGGACTTTGAATTAACTGTAAGGTTGCGACCCTTGCAGGGCTTAAGCGACGGCATCTACTCTAATACTTCTACCTCTCTCGGAAACGGCTTGGTGAGTCAATTATCCTAGTTGCCAGCTTTGTTGCACGAATGTCTTATACCAATTTAAACGGTATCCACGACAGATAGAGCGTCCAGAATAAAGGAATAACCCGTGATGGAAGCAACAACTTCGGACGATAACTCAGACAAGAGTTGATCCACTTT
>JAAUOQ010000459.1 GCA_012034795.1 Leptolyngbyaceae cyanobacterium CRU_2_3 | reverse complement strand
AAAATTTTCCATGCCTCATCTTGCGCATCTCTGCATCTACCCAATCAAATCTCTGGATGGTGTTTTCGTCGATCGCGCCACCCTTCTTCCCAGTGGAGCACTGCAAGGCGATCGCGAGTTTGCCATCGTCGATCAAGCAGGCAAGTTTGTGAATGGGAAACGTACTGCCCAGATCCATTTGCTGCGATCGAGCTTTGACTTGACAACCAGAGTGTTGAGTTTGGGGGTAGAGGGCAGTGTCGAACGAACCAAGTTTCATCTCGATGACGATCGTCTGCAACTAGCAATCTGGTTGAGTGATTACTTCGGGTTTCCCGTGCAATTGATTCAGGATATTGAAACAGGTTTTCCTGATGATTTGAATGCACCGGGTCCCACGGTGATTAGCACCGCAACGCTGACAGCAGTGGCAAGTTGGTTTCCTGAGTTGAGTCTAGAACAAGTGCGATCGCGGTTCCGCAGTAATTTGGAAATTGAGGGCGTTCCCGCTTTCTGGGAGGATTGCCTGTTTAGTGACTCTGGTGAACCGATCCCTTTTACAGTTGCAGAGGTGCAGTTGTTAGGGATTAACCCCTGTCAGCGTTGTGTGGTGATTACCCGCGATCCTCAAACCAGCGCAACCTATCCCAGCTTTCAAAAAACCTTTGTGGCACAGCGCCAAGCCACCCTACCGGAATGGGCTGCGGCTTCTCGGTTCAACCATTTCTATCGATTGGCAGTAAATACGCGGGTGGCGGCATGGAGCGAAGGGACGATCGTCCAAATCGGCTCTCCAGTCGAGTGTTCTTGATCTTCGCCATTCTATCAAGCCTCTTCTAGCTCAAAATATGCCATTCGTTTAAGCAAGCAGCGATACAATGGCTCTATGCAGTTTGACTGGGACAAAAACAAAGCAGAGCGCAATTTATCAAAGCATGGAGTTCCCTTTGAGGAAGCAAAAAGTGTTTTTGATGATCCTCTCTATGTTGACTTCTACGATCCAGACCATTCTGAGGACGAGGAGCGATACCTTATTGTTGGCGAGTCAGATCGAGGGCGATTATTGATCGTATCCTATACTGAAAGGGGAGATTCAGTTCGACTCGTCAGTGCAAGAGAAGTGACGCGAGCTGAACGGGAAGCTTATGAAGAGGGATGAGTCAGAAATGGAAGATGATTTGCGGACAGAGTATGACTTGAAGAGCCTCCGAGTCAGAAAGTTAGGCTCTGGAAGAAAAAGCTTTGGTAGAGTCACGGTGCGGTTGGAGCCTGATGTCGCGGAAATTTTTCCTAGTGCTGATGCGGTTAACGAGGCATTACGATTTTTGATCAGAGTAATGCGAGATAACAAACCTCTTGCTCCTACAGCACAGGCTAACAACCCCAATGCACCGGAACAAAGTTAAGTTATCGGTTAGAAGCAAACAATACCTGTGTCCGGTGATTGGGAACGTTAGACTGCAAGGTAGCTATTGAGGGCTAACTGAACTGGCTGAAGATTTGGTGAGTATTGAGATCGCCTCCTCACACCAATTTAGCCATCCTTGCTCATATTGAATGCCACCACAAAGCGTCAAATAGTGAAATAACTCTTTCTCCGATAAATTCTCAGGATTTGCATAAGCATTGCGTTGAATTTGTTGATAAATGGCAAGGCGTTCCTGATGGAGCGATCGATGCTCCTTGAGTTCCGCGAGCATTTCTACTTTAGGTACCAAGAATCCTGCAAACATTTTCACCAGCAGATCATCGCGTATGGGTGCCATTTCGCAAGGGGTTCGTATCCATGCTTGTAGAAACGCTTCGCCTTCTGCTGTGACTGCAAAAACTTTTTTATCTGGGCGGCCCTGTTGAGCGATCGCCTCACTTTGCACTAGCCCTTGCTCCTCTAGTTTCCCCAACTCGCGGTAGATCTGCTGAAAGCTGGCTTGCCAGAAAAAGCCAACCGACCCTTCAAAGCACTTTCTCAGGTCATATCCACTCTGCGAGCTATCCAGCAGCGTTGCCAAAATTGCATGGGCCAGTGCCATTGTCCAGAAATCCTCCGATCGTTGACATAATCAATTAGTTGAATATATAGTGTCAGGTATAGTCAACTAATTGATTATAGAAGATCAAAGGATGAAATCATGAACACTTCACAGCAAAAAGTTCAGCTTATTTTTGGTGCAGGGCCACTGGGAAGGGCGATCGCCCATTACCTGATTGCCCAGGGTAAAGCAGTACGGATGGTGAGTCGTGGCCAGCCGGTGGGGTTGCCTCGGGGTGTGGAGTCAGTGACGGGTGACGCAACCGATCCACGCTTTACGCAACAGGTATGCCAAGGCGCACAGTGATTTATCACTGTGCCGGGCCCAGGTATCGCTTTAAAGAGTGGGCAACGGAATTTCCTCCCTTGCAGCAAGGTATTCTCGCGGGGCGATCGCGAGTGGAGCGACGCTCATCTATGGCGATAGTCTTTATGGCTATGGTGCCGTCCAAGAGCCGATGCACGAAGATTTGCCCTATGCGGCAACGACAAACAAAGGAAAGATGCGGGCACAACTGGCCGAAACCCTGATGTCAGCCTATCGCGCTGGCAAGGTAAAGGTGGCGATCGCCAGGGCTTCTGATTTTTATGGCGAAGGCGTTCTCAATTCTGTATTAGGCGCTCGTGTCTTTATTCCAGCGATTCAAGGTAAGACTGCCGAAGCAATCGGTAACTTGGATCTGCCTCACACCTACACCTACATTGGCGATCTGGCCAAGGCAATGGTGATTTTAGGCGAGCATGAAGCGGCGATCGGGCAAGTCTGGCATGTCCCCAATGCCAAAACGATCTCAACCAGGGAGATGTTAAATCTACTCTTTGCAGAGTTGAATTTACCGCCAAAGATGAATGGCATGGGCAAATGGATGATGCGAATGGGGGGGTTGTTTATTCCCGAAGCCGCAGAGTCAATTGAGATGATGTATCAATTTGAGCGTCCATTTATTGTTGACAGTTCTAAGTTTGTCGGGACTTTTGAGGATATTGCTACGCCTCACCGCGAGGCACTGCGCAAGACCGTTGTCTGGTATCGGCACCATCTTCAAGCAGAAACTGAACGCAAGCAAGAGGAATTTCTAGGACGTAAAGATTATGCCACTAAGTGATGCCACCAGCATTTATCACTTCAACCGCAAAAACTGGCATTGAAGTTGTTGCTGTTTAGCGTTTGAGTAAGAAGATAAGGACATCTTAGTTTATTAGTCTATTTGGCTGTGTGAACAGCGCAGCCTAATAATCCGGCTGGAGCGGACTACTAGTACTCTGAGGCGAATGGCACTAAGAAAAGCTGAAACACTTGTGGGTTAAGCAGTTTGTAATTGCTTCCGTAATTCGTGCCGGGGTTTTGTCATTACGGGGTAAGCTTTTGGGCGACGTTTACGAACTCGTGCTTCACTTCTGCCTGGGCGTTCTGGAACAGCCTTGTGAGCAATAACTTTTAATAAAGTGCGATAAATCCGGTGAAGTTTTGTTGAAGAAACAGCTAATAATTGGGGAATAAAGTTGTTTAAATGATGGCGAGTACCTTGCAACGACAAGCGTAATGGAGGAGTGCCATAACTAGTTCCTGCTGACCACATCAAACTACGAAGTAGATTGTAAGCAAGCAAATAAACATAAATTTCTTTGCGTACCATTGAAGGGGTTTTACATCGTAAAACAT
>JAAUOQ010000057.1 GCA_012034795.1 Leptolyngbyaceae cyanobacterium CRU_2_3 | reverse complement strand
GCGGGTTAAAGCGAATTCAGTCGATCCTGGAAAACTCGGTCAGTCAATATGTGTTTCAACTGGCATCTCGCCCCATGCTACTGGTCAAAGACGATATTAACGTTCGCAAGATTAACCGCATTATGGTGGCCATGGACAAGTCGCCTGCGGCTCAGCAATGCTTGAAACTGGCGATCGCCTTTCTCCGGGATATCAAAACAGTCAACTCGTTTTGGTTCACACCAATCCAGACTTGAAGCTAAAGCCAGGCGAAATTGCCGCTAACCCCAACGAAGATCCGGTGCTGTTGCCCGCCGTCAACGAAGCCAAGAAATATGGTGTCAACTACAAATGCGTGGCACCTGAAGGAAAACCTGGCGAACGGATTTGTCAACTTGCGGAAGATCTGCATGTAGACCTGCTGATTCTAGGTTCGCCTGAAAGCCGTCCTTCAATAGCCAAAGCTTTACCCGATCTCGATCGCTTGCTCGGTCAATCCCTTTCAGACTATGTCAGGGTCTATGCTAACTGTCCGGTACTATTGGTGCGATCGGCCGCTTAATTGAGCAGGGTCACTCGGTAGGACAGATGAGATAGCTCGACTTTGTAGGGACGCGCGCGCTCGTGTCCCTACAAAGTATTATGGTGGCTCTAAGGGCACAAGCTTTACGGACGTAACGTGCCGATCGCTAATCTGACGCCATCAATAGCCCGCAGTCGATCCATAACTTCTACGACTTGACCGTGACTCACAGCTTTGTCAGCATTGATCACCACTAAGGGTTGCTGACCCGTAAGAATTAAGGCCTGCACTTGTGCCGCCACCCCATCTAGCTGCATGGGTTGGAGGTTCAAAGCCAAATTCCCTCCAGCATCGATTGTCACGACGACTTGATTTTGCGATTGACTCTGAGCCGTGTTAGCGGCTGGTAAATTGACGGGCAGCCCCTCTGAACGAGTCAAAAACAGGGTAGACATGATAAAAAATGTCAGAATTGCGAAGATCACATCAATCATCGGCACAATGTTGATTTGATAAGGCGGTTCTGGCTCATCAGGCAGACGCATGTGGCAGTCCTCCTCGTTCATAACGGCGACGATAAATTAACTCTAATTGCCCCCCATATTCCTGGATCAGAGCCATTTGCCGCAGATATAGCCCTCGGAAAACATTGGCAAACAGTAGCGTAAAGATGGACACGACCAGCCCAGAGGCCGTAGAAATTAAAGCTTCGCTAATGCCAGCCGTAACATTAGTGGTGGAGCTACCCCCTAGATCTCCTAACTTGAGTGAGGCAAAAGAGGTAATCAGTCCCAAGATTGTCCCCAATAGACCCAATAGCGGCGAAACACTAATCACCGTATCAAATACAGTATTGAATCGTTTGAGCAGGGGTAATTCTGCCTGCGCTGCGCTTTCCAAAGCCAGTCGAAACTCATCTGAGGTGGCTTGCTCTAGCTCCAAAGCGGCTAAGAAGATGCGGGCGATCGGCAACTGAGTGTTTTGCTCTAGCTTTTGAACTGCGGCCTTAGCACTGCGACGGTACAGCCCTAGCACGTCGCGCACCACTTGATCTTGTTTGTGGGCAATTTGCCACCAAAACAGACTGCGTTCTAAAATTAGTGCCACTGCCAGAATGGAAAGCCCCAGCAGGGGGATCATGACCACCCCACCTTGAGCAAAGATATTACCGATCGGCATAGATCACCCAGTCATCTGCAATTAGCGGTCAGCTACCAGCATACTCTGCGGACTTCACCCATTGCCTGGAAAATGCTCAATTTGGGCGTAGCCGCTGAAAACGAGCTTTTTGCCCTGGGTTTCGAGACGGTTAAGCCGCAGCATAACGCCATCCAGGTCAAAGCGATCGAGATCGACCATGCTGTCCAGAATTTGGGCAAAGGCAAGAGACACTGTTTCTGAGAGTCCCCGCATTGCTTCAGGAACGGTTTCTGCATCAAACTGAGGGCGTTTGAACCCAATTCGGCGACGTTTTTCAATTTCTAAAGTGGCAGTTAGCCGAATCGGGACATCCTGACAGTTCGGTAAGTCAGTCTGAGCAGAAATCTTGACTTGGTTGTCGGCTAAGAGTTGAATTTCCACTGTCCGAAAAGAAATCGGTTCACCCCCAGAGAGGCTGGTCAGTTCTGGGCGATCGACCTTAACCAGATGCTGTTTGACAAGGTCAGCTTCAAAAGCACGGTTAATTGCGGCTTCAGAGAGTATAACCTGCGCTACAGCTTGCGTCGGTTGCTTCAGCCGCAACTTGCCGCCTAAGACAGCAGCATAGTCAATTGCCACTGCATCCGTTTCAAACGACATTTCTTCTACGTCAAACTGCCGTCGGATCACTAAACCCCGACCGCTCATCTTAAAAACTATCAATGCTGCCCTGGAGCAATTTGCTAGAGGGAAAACAGCGTATGGACACATCAACCGACTCGCTCTGGCTAAACAAATGGCGAATCGATTGGGCTGCGGCAGCATTAAGCATCCGCTCGCCCAGGTCTGTACCGGATTGGTTCTTGGAGCCTAGAAAACTACTAAACATTACAGTCACTCGTTTACAGCAGTTCCACGTTCATGTATCCGCCTATTACTTGTAACAAAATGTAAACCAATTCGACAATAGATATTACTTTTAGTGAAGTCTAAAGGATTTCTATGCAGAATTTCTGAGGAGCGAGTGAGCAGAAATTTCAGAATTGTTGAGCACGTCCGCGTTAATCTAGAACAAAGCATGCCTCAGATTGAGCCTTGGTTCGGTCGGGTGCTGCAATTCTGACTGTCCAATTCTAATCGTCTACTTCCTGGACTACTGAGTGTGCCCAAAGCTGGGATTATTTACAACGATGCTAAGCCGATTGCTTGCCGCATAGCGCAGGAGTTGCAAGACAAGCTAACGGCCTATAACTGGGATGTGCAACTGGCTACTGGGGTTGGCGGTATGCTGGGCTTCTCCAAAGCAGGTCGTCCTATTTGCCATACCCCCATTAGCCAACTCGTGCCCCCTGGATTCGACAAGGATATGGAATTTGGGGTAGTACTGGGGGGCGATGGTACTGTGCTGTCTGCTTTCCGTCAGGTGTCACCCTGTGGTATTCCCTTGTTGACCGTGAATACAGGGCATATGGGTTTTCTAACCGAGTCCTATGTCAACCAACTGCCCCAAGCGATCGATGCTCTCCTGTCTAATACTTATGCCGTTGAAGAACGTGCCATGCTATCGGTACAGGTGTGGCGAGACGATACCCTGGTGTGGGAAGCCCTTTGCCTTAATGAAATGGTGCTACATCGGGAACCGCTGACTAGCATGTGCCATTTTGAGATTGAGCTAGGCAGTCATGCCCCGGTTGATATTGCTGCGGACGGCATTATCCTTTCCACGCCTACGGGGTCTACTGCCTATTCTCTATCGGCTGGTGGCCCAGTTGTCGCGCCTGGCGTCTCGGCACTACAGCTTGTCCCCATTTGTCCGCATTCCCTGGCATCGCGTGCCCTCGTGTTTGCTGACAGCGAACCTGTCACTATCCATCCTGCCAATTCTGATCCGCTGGTGTTAGTGGTAGATGGCAATGGGGGCTGCTCTGTTCTGTCTGAAGACCGAGTGCGGGTGATGCGATCGCCTTACAAAGCCCGATTTATCCGGCTTCGCCCTAATGAGTTTTTTCATGTGTTGCGGGAAAAATTAGGGTGGGGGTTGCCCCATGTTGCCAAACCAACCTCGGTAGAATTGCCTTGAGGTAGAACTGCCTTGAGGTAGAATTACTTTGAGAAAAGCATCAAGCATGGGATGTTTAGAGGTAGGCATTGGGACAATCTAGGAGCTAGCAGATAAAATTTAACGAGACAACCCAACGTGTTGCTTCACTCAACAATCCTTCACCCTGGCGTTCCTATGGTTGCCCCTGCCGCTCCTGCTCTTAGCCCCCGCGTTCTGTTGATTGAAACTGACGAAGTGTTAGCCCAGCATGTCAGTTCTGACTTGCGAGAGGTAGGCTATGAGACTGTGATTGCCCATGATGCTACCAGTGGCTTGCAGCAAGTGAAAGAGTTTCAGCCGTCGTTAGTAGTGATCGATCGCATGCTGGCGGGAGAGTCGGGTCTGTCTTTGTGCAACAATCTGCGAGCAGCAGGTGCCCAAATGCCCGTGCTGTTGCTCATGTCTCGCGATGCTGTAGAGGACCGAGTGGCCTGTCTCCAGGCTGGAGCCGATGACTATTTCCTCAAGCCTTATCGGAGTGATGAATTTCTCAGGCTTGTGCGGCTTTACTTACACTCTGATTTACCCAGCAGCGAACAATTGCGATTTGGTGAGCTAGCGCTAGATTTGGCAACCCGGCGAGCGATGCGCGGCGATCGCGTTATCGATCTGACCATGAAGGAATTTGAACTGCTCAAATTTTTGATGGAGCACTCTCGTGAGGTGCTCACTCGCGAACAGATCCTGGAAAATGTTTGGGGCTATGACTTTGTGGGTGAATCCAACGTCATCGAAGTTTATGTCCGCTATCTGCGGCTTAAAATTGAAAACGAAGGCGAGAAGCGGCTGATTCAAACCGTGCGTGGCGTTGGCTATGTCATGCGAGAGTCCTAGTGTTGCAAACACTAAATTTTGCAACCTGGGGGTTTGGAGGCTTCGCTTCCAAGAAGGGGTGAACCCCTTCACCTCTTGCCAAACTTTGGTTTTGCTGTACTAGTAACCTGTCAAGCTTTTGTGCTAGCAATGAGTGGGTCTTGCCGATTGTCTCCTAAGTCTGCTGGTCTTTTCGTTTTATCCTTGCTCTCATGAGTCAATTTTCTCTAGTAAAACCAATCGGTTTAGGGTTAGCCATTTTGCTGTTAGCTTGTTCCTCTTTGCCCACAGTTTCTCCCACAGGTTCAGCTTCTTCCACAGCCGTAGTTTCTCCCTCTTCCCTAACCGCTAATGGAGGACAAGTGCTACCCATTACTGCCCAAGCTGAGATAGCAGGTCAGATGATCCAGCTTGAAGTGGCACAGACACCCGAACAACAGGAAATAGGCTTGATGCATCGCCCCCCTTTACCCGACGATCGCGGCATGTTGTTTCCGTTTAATCCACCGCGTCAAGTCCGGTTTTGGATGGAAAATACCCCTTCACCGCTCGATATGGTGTTTTTGTACAACGGCGTAGTCAAAGGCATTGCAGCCAATGTCCCACCCTGCACTACCAGCCCTTGCCCACCTACGGACCCTGGACAGAAATTGACCAGGTTATTGAACTGCGTAGTGGCCGGGCAGCCGCATTAGGGTTAAAGGTGGGTGATCGAGTAACGGTGGAATTTCTACCAGGATAGTCCGTAATGGGTGCTCGTCAGTACTCAGTCAGCCCTTAGAACAGGCTATTTCCCATCAAGTGGGCAGGGTGTGTCTATCTGAATCAGTCCGTCGCAGATCAAAGGCTGCTTGTTGCAGGGGCATCAATAGCCCATCCGATAAATTGAGTTGATTGAGATGGGTGTGGCGATCATCTTGTTCGCCAGACTTGAAGCCGTGGTAGTCACTGCCGCCGGTCATGAGTAGTTTGTATTGTTGGCAGAGCGATTCTAAAGTCCGACACTGGCTAGGAGAATGAGTAGGATGATAAACTTCGATGCCCATGAGTCCGGCAGCCACTAATTCTGGCAAAACGGTTTCTACGGTGCCGCCTCGAAAAAGGTAGGGGTGGGCCCAGACGGTTACGGCTCCACAGGATCGCAAGAGTTGAATGCCATCGATCGCCGAAAATTTTTCATACTCCACGTAGGCCAGTTTATCCTCACCTAGCCAGCGCTCAAACGCCTCTTGAGCAGACTGCACATAGCCAGCTTTACCAGAGCCGCGGCAATATGGGGCCGTCCAACTGCCATACTGCCACCTTGAGGCACAACTTCAATGGGATACCCCAATTCAGCCAATTTTTCTAGCATGGAAGTGGCTCGTCTCTGCCGTCCTGCCAGGCGGTCTTGCAGAGGAGCGGCTAGCTTGTTGCGATCGGGATAAAACCCAAGAATGTGGAGCGATCGCTCTTGCCAAACGGTACTTAGCTCTAATCCTGGCACAATTTCAAGGGGACGGCGATCGGCTGCCGCAAAGGCTTCATCCCAGCCGGAGATAGTATCGTGGTCAGTAATGGCTAGAACTCGGACCCCCGCAGCGATCGCTGCTTCCACGAGTTGAGTAGGGGTGAGCGTTCCATCAGAATGTGTTGTGTGGCAGTGCAACTCCAGCATCAGGTTTCCCCAGTTGTTTTTCTCTCAGGGTACCCCGTCTGATGGCGAACCTCCCATATTCAACTCGCCAGTGATGACTCTAGCGCCATGTGCAACGATCTCCAGCCTCGTCAAGAAGCCGGAGATCGAAACCGTCTGAGGTTGCTACTCAAATTCAGGAGATCATAGTAGATCACAGTCACAAGTGGGGTTTTGGGGTGCGCGACGCGCACCCCAAAACCCCACAAATCCTGGTTTAGGGTTGAGCGAGGGGTTGAGGCTAAACCAAACTGGGTTCTGCCAAGTCCAGATCTTTGAATAGCACCGTGCTGAGATAGCGTTCACCAAAGCTGGGCTGAATCATGACGATCAGTTTGCCAGCATTTTCTGGACGTTTACCGATGGCGATTGCGGCTACCAAGGCTGCACCCGATGAAATACCGGACAACAAGCCTTCCTCGCGAGCCATCCGGCGGCTAAAGGCGATCGCATCATCATCTTTCACCTGTACAATTTCATCAATCAGGCTGGTTTTTAGAACTTTAGGGATAAACCCTGCGCCAATCCCTTGAATTTTGTGAGAACCAGGTAAGCATCCTGACAGCACAGAACTACTAGCAGGTTCTACGGCAATTGCCTTAAAGGTAGGCTTGCGCTCCTTCAACACTTCAGCAACTCCTGTCAGCGTGCCCCCTGTGCCCACACCCGAAATCAGAAAGTCTACTTGCCCATCGGTATCTGCCCAGATTTCTTCGGCTGTTGTTTCTCGGTGAATTTTGGGATTAGCAGGGTTGCTGAACTGTTGCAGCATGTAGGCATTAGGTGTCTTTGCCACAATCTCTTCGGCCCGTTGAATGGCACCTCGCATTCCTTCCGATCCTGGCGTTAGCTCTAGATATGCGCCATAACCTCGAAGCATCGATCGGCGCTCTAGACTCATTGTTTCGGGCATAGTCAGAATCAGACGATAGCCCTTGGCAGCGGCTACCATTGCCAAGGCAATACCAGTATTTCCAGAAGTGGGTTCTACCAAGATGGTCTTGCCAGGGTGAATCAAACCTTGGTCTTCTGCCATTTGGATCATGCTTGCCCCAATCCGATCTTTAACCGAGGCTGCTGGATTCATGCTCTCCAGCTTGACCACAATTTGAGCGACACAGCCTTCTGCCTGGGGAATTTTATTGAGCTGAACTAGAGGCGTCCGGCCGATTAATTCGGTAATGTCTTTAGCAATTCGCATGGTCATTAATTCCTTACCCCTAACACCGGGGACATTTATAGGGATGGATGAAGATTTGGATACTATACTACGGTACTCCGACTGGGTTATGTGATCCTTGAGTCGCACTGAATAGTCTTTTTTTGTGAAAAAATTACTCTATGACGATTCCCTATTCCCCTCTACTCCCAACTCGTACTTATGCCGTCCTGGGGACTGGCGCACTCGGCGGATTCTATGGCGCTCGTTTGCAGCAGTCTGGTGCAGAAGTCCATTTTTTGCTGCGGAGCGACTATGAGTATGTCCGAGAGCATGGTTTGAAGGTAGAATCACCGGACGGTAACTTTATCCTATCGCAGGTCTATGCTTACCAGAACGCGATTGATATGCCTGCTTGCGATGTAGTGATTGTGGCTCTGAAAACCACCCAAAACGATTTGTTGCCTGAGTTGCTGCCCCCTGTGCTGAAACAACAAGGGATAGTCTTGGTTTTGCAAATGGTTTAGGAATTGAAACAGATGTTGCAGCAATTGTCGGCAGCGATCGCGTTTTAGGAGGATTGTGTTTCCTTTGCTCTAACAAAGTAGCTCCCGGACATATTCGCCATATCGATTATAAGCAAATCACCTTGGGTGATTACGCAGATAGATACACACCTTGTGGCATTACAGAACGGATGCAACAAGTTGCGGCTGATTTTGAAAAAGCTGGAATTCCGATCGATCTTGCCCCAGATTTGTTTCTTGCCCGTTGGAAAAAGCTGGTCTGGAATATTCCCTTCAATGGTCTATCGGTAGTTCTAGATGCTACGACTGATCAGATGATGACAGATCAGCCGGTTCAAGCTTTAGTCGAACAACTCATGAGAGAGGTTGTAGCTGGCGCACTGGCTTGTGTGCAGGCGATCGACCCTCAGAGCAACCGTGCCATCTCGATTGAATTTGTTCAAACCATGTTGGATTACACTGCCAAAATGACTCCCTACCGCCCCAGCATGAAGCTTGATTATGATGATCGCCGACCTTTAGAGATAGAGGCAATTTTTGGCAATCCTCTCCGGATGGCAAAACAAGCAGGTATTGACCTACCTCGAATTAATATGCTTTGATCACCAGCTCAAGTTTTGGATACGCGAAATCGTCCAGAGAGCGATCGATAAAGTGCCTGGTAGTTACCTAAAAGTAACTACTTTACTTTCACAATTAGCAACCTTTAGGATGAAATCCGATGACTAGAAATTCCAAATTCGACGAGGTTTCGTATGTCAAGCGTTGCAGTTGTTTATTTTTCAGGTGCAGGTCACACCCACCTGATGGCAGAAGCCTTCGCTGAAGGAGCAAAACAAGTTTCAGGGACGACTGTAGAAGTATTACGAATCACGGGCGAACAAATCACTGAGGGGCGCTGGCAGCATGCTGAAACCCTGGAAAACTGGGGCAAGCCGATGCTATTGTGTTTGGCTCACCCACTTATATGGGGGGTGTAGCGGCTCAATTCAAGGCGTTCATTGATGGCGCGTCTGAAATCTGGTTTAGTCAGGGTTGGAAAAATAAAATTGCTGGGGGCTTTACCCATTCGAGTTCTCTCAGTGGGGATAAGCAGGGAACACTTTTGTACTTAGTGACTAATGCATCTCAGCACGGCATGATTTGGGTTGGCCCTGCGGAGTTGTCCAGTTTCTACTTTGGCAAGACAGATGGCTTGAATCGCCTAGGTTCCTATTTGGGTGTGATGGGTCAAAGCGCGCTAGATATGAGTGGTAAGCCCGCAGAATTAGATGCGGGCGATCGCTTCTCCGCAGAAAAATACGGGCAGCGGATTGCTGAAGTTACTCAGCGTTGGAGCAAATAGGTTAACCCCTATGAGTCTGTAGGGGCGCTGATTATCTGCCCCTACAGATTCATAGTCATGACCGATTCAAAGCCATGACAGATTCAGTAGATTGCAAAGCTCCAAATCATCCTTGCAAAATCCTGGCTTTCTGCCTGCTGCGCGCCCCAAAACCCCATTTGCGATCTACTGAATTTAAAGCTACGAAGCATCAAACTGACCCGTCAACCGTTTCAGGGCATCCTCCATTGCGGCAGGCAACTGCCGCATGATTCTACCTTTCTCTTGATCTACAGCGACCAACGTCACTTGAGCCGTAACATAGGATTCTGTTCCATCAAGAGATTGAATTTGGTACTCCCAGTTCAGCCGCACGCCGTTCATAGCCGTCATTCTGGCTTTGACGATTGCCTCCATCCCCAATCGAATGGGACGATGGTAACGAATAGATAACTCAACCACGGGCAAATCGCAGCCAATGGCCACCAGATCGGCAAATTCAATGCCGAGCGAGCGCAGGCACTCTACACGAGCCTCTTCCATCCAGGCAATGTAAGTTCCATGCCAAACTACTCCGGCATAATCCGTATGATGAGGTTGAACCCGCACAGGGTATTCATACCAGTTTTCTAGATCTGCATCAGATAATTGTTGAATAGCTTCAGTAGGTTGCAGTTGCGGTTGCATGATCTAACTTCCAGTTAAGGTTGGATGAGTACGTCCATCCCCCATATTATGAATCCTGTCTGCGATCATAGCGCGATCGCCTCATCATCTAAATCGCCTCGCTAAATCATATAGATCCAGAATGAAAGGCAAGACCTATCGCAACAGTTTTTGCCCACCTCAGAGAACTGGTAATAATTTATTTCTCAAAGGCCGCACTTTATAGTTACAATTAACAGAAGAGACACATGGACAAGGGTATTCTTTACGGCTCACGTAAAGAGTATAGTGACTGTGCGGCTTCGGGATGTAGCGCAGCTTGGTAGCGCGCCTGCTTTGGGAGCAGGATGTCGCAGGTTCAAATCCTGTCATCCCGACTAGTTTTCAGGGTTTGGGGTAGGGGTCAGACCCTGCCTGGCTCTGAAGCTGATAGTTAATTGACACTTTCCACCGCATAGGCGGATGGAGGCACTTGGCCCAATGAGACTCTTTAAACTAGAGTTAAACTGGAGCCTTTGCGTCGTCTAGCCCAGAGGTGGGACTCTCCTCAAGCGTTAATTCGGGCATGCCCACCCTATTTGTTGTTCAGCAAGTCCTGTTTAGATTTTTAGCAGATCCGCTCCAAAAAACAGTTCGTCTAGCTCCTCTGAATCTTTTACTTCCCGCGAGGCGGAGTCTCAGTAGATTGATTTTCTAACTACGCACCCCCAAAAAACATTTGCAATCTACTGAGTCTAGAACAATGCAGTAGAACCGCATCGATCCAATTGTCAAGTAACCTGCTTGTTAGAGTCCGGAATTTTACTTAGACAGATTGTAGATATCTCTGATTTATAAATTAATTTTTCAACCCACCAAACTGCTCTGAGGAAGACAGATATGGTGAAAGAACATGTCAGGTTTTTCCGAAGTTTAGGGATATTTCTAAAGTTGGGGATGGATGGGAAAAACCGGTTTCTCCAAAGACACTATAGAGAGTTGAGAGCTTGTTCCTATTCATATAAAATTTACATTACTGCATTCACAGTTATATGGTAATTTTCATGATAATTTTTATGGTAAATTTAAATCATTTCTGAGATTTACTGTCGTACGTTCGCGTAGCGTATGTGTTACACCCATATCTCGCTCGCGTTCGATCGTGGGCATTTTGTCCGCACTACACATTTGTATTCCTCCAATGAGATTGCTATATTCACGGGTATTCCTCGCGATCGCATCACTTTCTCTGTGTCTACTGATAACGCAGAGTCCAGCAAGCTCAAAGTCTCCAGCTTCAATTTCTCAGCCTGAATTGGTTCGCACGGCTGATTCGCAAAATACGAATTCCCCAAATTTAGCGGAACAGGGCAAGATACTTTATGCCGCAGGACAATTTGCTGAAGCAGCAGAAAAATTGCAACAGGCAGCCCAAGACTATCAAAGGCAAGGTAACGCGCTCAGGCAGGCCATGACCTTGAGCAATCTTGCCTTGGTCTATCAAAGGTTGGGGCTGTTCTCAGAAGCCAATCAAGCCATTAACGACAGCTTAAACCTGCTCGAACGTGACCGCTCACAAATTTCCCCTCGTGAAACAGGCAATCGTTTGCAAATTTTAGCGCAAACGATTGAGATTCAGGGTTCGTTGCAATTTGAGCAAGGGCAGTCGGAATCAGCCTTGGACACCTGGCAGAAGGCTGAAGCAGTCTACCGTAAGATGAATAACAGCAGCGGCATCATCCAAAGCCAGATTAACCAGGCCCAGTCCTTGCAGGTTTTAGGGTTTTATCGTCGAGCATTGATACTACTTACGGAGTTAAACCAGCAGTTGCAATCTCAGCCTGATTCTTTAGCCAAAGTAATGAATCTGCGATCGCTAGGAGAGGCACTACAGTTTACAGGGGATCTAGAGAAATCTCGTCAAGTCCTACAAACTGGCTTAGAACTGTCTGAACGGCTACAGTTCCCTGAAGAGGTCAGTGCAGCGTTGTTGAGTTTGGGTAATACGGCGAGTATTCAGCAGGATATCCAGGGAGCGAGTCGGTTTTACCAGCAGGCGATTGAGATAGCGCCCTCACCTCTGATCAAGGTTCAGGCTCGCATCAATCAATTCAGTCTGCTCGTCAATGCTAATCAGCCACCAGATGGGCAAATCTTACCTGTGATTGTGACCGAACTGGATGACTTGCCTATTAGCCAAACAGGGATTTATGCCTCTATTCATTTTGCCCAAACTCTAATGAAGTTAGAGAATGAGGAGTATCCGCAGGCTTCACCCCATATCATTGCTCAACTCTTGGCTCAAGCAGTGCAGCAATCTCGTAGCTTGGGGGACCGGCGCGCAGAATCTTATGCATTAGGGACTCTGGGAGGGCTGTATGAACAGACCCAGCAGTGGAGCAATGCAAAAGATTTGACGGAACAGGCGTTGCATTTAGCAGACGTAGAGAAGGCATCCGATATTGCCTATCGCTGGCATTGGCAGATGGGACGCTTGTTAAAACAGCAAGGAGATAGAGTAGGAGCCGTTGCAGCTTATGATGCGGCGATCGATGAATTACAGTTTTTGCGTAATGACTTGGTTGCAGTCAATCGAGAAGTGCAATTTTCTTTTAGAGATAGCGTAGAACCTGTTTATCGGCAGTCTGTTGAATTGCTTCTACAGTCTCAAGCAACTGTAAACAACCCAACAAGCGAGCAAAAAAGTGAAAAAATCAATGAACAAATTTTAGATAAAGCTCGCCGACGAATTGAGGCTCTGCAATTGGCGGAGCTAGACGACTTCTTTCGGGAATCTTGTTTGGATACAACAACTGTTTTGTTAGACAAAGTCGTAGATCAGGATAATCCGACAACGGCTGTTTTCTATCCCATCATTCTGCCAGATCAGTTGCAGGTAATTGTTAAAGTTCCAGGGCAGCCCCTAAATCATTACACGGTGAGCCAATCTCAAGCCGAAGTAGAAGATGTTTTAATCAACTGCGGCAGAGCATTACGGAACCCGATACGATCGCAGAAGTAAAGGCTCTTTCTCAGCAGATCTATGGCTGGTTAATCCAACCGATTGAATCAGAGTTGCAACAGAGTGATATCAAAACCTTAGTGTTTGTTCTAGATGGTGCATTAAGGAGCGTACCGATGGCGGTACTGTATGACGGTGATCAATATTTAGTTGAGAAATATGCCGTTGCATTGAGTCCTGGGCTACAGTTGCTTAATCCTGAACCGATTGCCAAAGAAGGGTTACAGGTGCTTGCTGCTGGGTTAGTTCAACCTCCACCTAATTTCCAAAACTTTCCGCCGTTGCCAGAAATTCAGTCGGAGTTCAACTTAATCTCAAGGGCAGGGGTGCCAATTACAACGCTACTAGATCAAGATTTTACAAGCAAGATTCTAGAGCGTCAGGTCAATCAGACCAGCTTCAATATCCTGCATCTGGCAACGCATGGGCAGTTTAGCTCGCGAGCAGAAGATACCTTTGTGTTAGCAGCCGACGGGCCAATTAATGTGGCTCAGTTTGATACGTTTTTGCGGCGTCAGGATGAAACGCGATCGCAAGCCATAGACCTTTTGGTGTTAAGTGCCTGCCAAACTGCGGCGGGTGATAACCGAGCAACGCTAGGTCTAGCTGGGGCGGCAGTGCGGGCAGGGGCTCGTAGTACACTGGCTTCACTGTGGAATATTGGCGATCGCTCTACAGCTATTTTGATGGGAGAGTTTTACAAGGAGTTAGCTACCGCTAAGGTGACCAAAGCCGAAGCGTTGCGCCGGGCGCAAATTACATTATTTAAGCAGTATCCCAATTACAGTCGTCCTAGCTATTGGGCGGCCTATGTGTTGGTAGGCAACTGGCTGTGAATTAGTTTGAGAAATTTTCATGGGAATTTTTTAGTGGACAGGTGGATGATTGAGGCAAGCGAATCACACATGTAACGCAATGGAACGTCGTTAATAGGGAGTTTCAATCCATTGATCTCGCCTGAGAGCCACAGCAATTGCCATCATTTTTAGAAGAAGTGG